>VBLS01000174.1 GCA_005878635.1 Methanobacteriota archaeon
GATCTCGCCCTCTTCCTCCGCCGCCTCGGGCGGCGCTCCCTCCTCGCCCTCGAACTCCGCGTAATTCAGTTCCCAGTCGCCGGGCAGGGGTTCCGCGCCGATCACGAGCCCCGGGTTGATCCCGCTCACGTAAAGGTCGGATTCGTCGTACTCCGCCTCGTCGAGACCGTCGAGGGTGAACGAAATCGAGGACTTGGTCACGCTATCGATTCGCTTGAGCTCCCAGGTAATCTTGCCGTCGTCCCGGACCTCGGTCGGCTTCGGATCGATGGATTTCGCCTCGATTCCTCGCGGCATCAGGAGGTGAAGGTTCAGCTTCTTTCCCGCGGAGGTGAAGTTGTGGATGTTGATCGTGACCGCGTGTCGTTTCGCCTTCTTGTCGTAGGCGATCTGCTCGTCG
Organism: Methanobacteriota archaeon; assembly: GCA_005878635.1. GTDB lineage: Archaea > Thermoplasmatota > Thermoplasmata > RBG-16-68-12 > RBG-16-68-12 > RBG-16-68-12. The sequence continues at coordinate 401 of VBLS01000174.1, forward strand.
ATCCAGACGACGCCCATGATTTTCGTGATCGTCGCATCGAGGATTGGGACCTTCTTGTTCACGATCTTCGCGGACTTCTCCGCGATCCGCGGCAGGATGAGCTGGACGATTTCGAACTTCTCCTTCGTCTTCGCGCGATGCGCCTTTTTCGTGAGGTGGGTCTTCAACCGGCGCCCGCCTTCTTTGAGCGCCAGCCCCAGTTCCGTCATGATTTCGTCGACCGTTGCCACGGCCTCCTTCGCCTCGGAGGTGTAGGGGACTTTCGTGGAGCACACATGGACCAGGATGATCGCAGGCCCGAACGGGAGACCTTGGCCCCCCCTCTGCTCCAGACCATACCGCCTCCAGTCGACGTTCCCCACGGCCTGGGTCAGCGCGCACCCGCCGGCCTGGTAGAGGAGGGGCACCCGGTTCGCGAAGCGTAACACCTCGACCGGCTGGTCCGGCGGCAAGTCCCCACCGTAAACGATCCCGATCTCGACCTGGAACGGGTTCCCTGAATACACGGCCGGATCGCGGGTGAGGGGGGGCGCGTAGAACTCGGGTCTCAGCCCCCCGAGGACGTTCTTCAATCCTCGCTTGATGAGTCGTTCCCCGATCGGACTGAGGCAGTCCGTTGGGGGGGACATCAACTTGGCCGTTTGCATCGCTTCATGGAGCGCCTTTGCCTGTTCGAGCCCGAGGGACTTCGGCTTCGTGTCCGGATCGAGGCCGGCCGTCTCGCAGATTTCCTTCGCGACCCGCGAAGAGACGCGGACGAACTCTTCCTCCAGGAACGCGGCCAACTTGTACGATTTCGTCTCCTTCATCATGGCCATGAGGGTCCCGAGCTCGATCCCATGGGGGTGCGGGGGAATCTCTTTGGTCTTCGGCGGGAGGTCTTCCGTTACGCGCTCGAAGATGATCGGCTCGCCCTCGGGCGGTTGATAGGTGATCCGCGCGTGCGGGTTGACAATCGCCGTGGCCTTCAGGTATTCCGGCACGGACTGCTTTCCCGCGATGTATCGGCCCTTGAGCGGGATCTCGACCCGCGTCCCATGGGCCCGCTCCCAGACGACGAAGTCCTCTTCGACCACATTGGGCCGGTTCTTCTTCGTATCGAGGATCAGTTCGATTTCGTACGCGACGTCCTGTTCGGCGACCTTTGAACGAATCTTCGTCGGTTTTCCGGTCGTGATCTGACCGTACATGACGGCTCCGGAAATCCCGAGACCTTGCTGACCGCGCCGTTGGGCACGACTAAAGAATCGCGAGCCGTACAGGAGCCGCCCGAAGACGTTGGCCACTTCCTTCTTCACGATCCCCGGACCGTTGTCTTCGACGACGATGAGGAATTCGTCCTTGTCGACCTTCCGGACCTCGACGAAGATGTCGGGGAGAATATCCGCATCCGCCCCGGCGTCCAAGGAATTGTCCACGCCCTCCTTCACGGCGGTCAGGAGCGCCTTCGTCGCGGAATCGTATCCGAGGATCTGCTTGTTCCGTTCGAAGAACTCGGAGATGCTGATCTCCCGTTGTTTCTTCGCGAGTTCCTCCGCGATCGAAATCGAAGGCATGGCATCACGGGTGGGCGTCGGTGAGAACGCGGGGCGTCCCCATCCCTCGGCCCCGCATCTTGGGGAGTTCCATTTAAGGTTTCCTGACCAAACGCGGAATGGCGATTCTAGGGAGGGAAAGGGGATGAACCTGTGGGGAAGAGGTCGGCGAAAGTGACGAACCATCAGTCTTCGAAGACGGCCCCGCACTTCGGGCACTTCGTGTCTGACTCATCGACGTCGGCGCCACAGTTCGTGCACGTGAACGCCGCGACCTTCGAAGCTTTCCCGCCCGACGAGGACTCTGGTTTCGCGCCCGCCTTCTTCTCTTCCTTCGGAAGATCGCCTGCGCGGGCGAGGGTCTTCATCCGCGCCTCGCGAGAACGTTTGGTGTACCACCAGAGGAAGAGGATCGCGAAGTACGCCAACAAGGCAACGATGGTGACTTGGGACAGCGCACTCCAAAGGTAGATGAAGAAACCAAAATACACCCAGCCCGATGCCGTGAGGGGACCGAAGTCCACGGTCGTGTAGGTCCAGTTCTTGCCTTGGTCCCAGACGCTGAAAGCGTAGAGGTAGACGGCGTCCGTCAAGTTGCTGAGGCGGGCCTCGTACCAGCTGCCGTTTCGCGTGTTCCCCGCACTGAAGTTCCCCGGACTGTACGCCATGCGGTACGAAGATTGGGCAACGTTCACCCCACGGACGACGGTGAGGTTCAGGTACACTCGATATCCGTCGGGAGTCCCGTTCTGACTGGTGGTCAGATTCACGCGGAAAGCGAACGACGTCGAGGGCGGCGCCTGGTACGGATCGACCGATCCGTTCGCCAACGCCATCGTCGGGCTCGCGATATCCGGGAAGCTCCGGAGCTCGAACGACTGGCTTTGCGCGAGGAGAGCTTGCGTCGACATCCCAGCGGCGAGGAGGATTGCGACGAGAAAGACCACGAGTGCATTCCCCGCGAATCGCGTGAGCTTCCGCTCCCCGAGCCAGTAGGGGACGACGAAGATGCTGATGGGGATTAGGAGGATGACCAGGCAGGCGAGGGTGCTCCGACTCAGGACGTACAGTTGGGCGACCACGGCCCCGAGCAGGACCAGGTATGTGATCCGGAACCACCGGGTGGCCCGGAACTTCTGGAACCACTTCTTTACGGAGGCCAGGAGCTCCTCCCGGTTCACATCGAGCGGCGATGCGGGCGGCTGATAAATAGATATGCCGCTCCCCTGGAGGAGCGCGTTCGCGCGGCCCATTTCCACGGCCGAACCTTCTTATAGACTGGCCAAAATGGACCGGCCTTCCTCGGAGGCGTTGGGTGACGAAGCTCGTCGTAGCGGTTGGTGGCAACGCGCTCTTGCCGCCCGGCGAGCCTTCCGACGTCCTTGCCCAGCGGAAGCGGATCGAGGCGACGAGCGCGCGCCTCGCGGACCTCGTCAAGGCCGGCCACGACGTCGTCGTGGCGCACGGCAACGGCCCGCAGGTCGGCAACATCCTGCTGCAGAACGAGGAATCGCGCCACATCGTCCCGCCGATGCCTCTCGACGTGTGCGGCGCGGAGAGCCAGGCGCAGATCGGCTACCTCCTCGGCCAGGCGCTGCGCAACGAGTTCGCCGCCCGCGGGATCCGCCGCGGCGTCGCATGCGTGATCACGCAGGTCCTCGTCGACGACAAGGATCCCGCGTTCGCCAACCCGACGAAGCCGATCGGGCCGTACTACACCCGGGAGGACGAGATCGTCGTGAAGAAGGCGAAGGGTTGGAAGATGGTCCTCGACCAACGAGGAGGATGGAGGCGCGTCGTGCCGTCTCCAAAACCCATAGAGATCGTTGAGGCGGAAGAGGTCCGCCGGCTGTTGGACGAGGGAGACAGTCGGGTCGTGATCGCCGCGGGGGGCGGCGGAATCCCGGTCATCCGAAGGGACGGCCGGCTCGTCGGCGTCGAGGCGGTGATCGACAAGGACGTCGCCGCGGCCCTCCTCGGCCGGTCAATCAGGTGGACGCACCTCGTGATTGCGACGGACGTGCCACAGGTCGCCCTCGATTACGGGAAACCGTCGCAACGATTCCTGGATCATCTCTCCATTACGGAGGCGAAAAAGCATCTCGCCGCGGGCCAATTTCCTCCCGGGAGCATGGGGCCGAAAATCGAGGCCGCGATCGATTTCCTGGAGGGCGGCGGGGAACGCGTCGTGATCACGGACCTGGAGCACTTGGTCCCAGCGGCGGCGGGCAAGGCCGGGACCCGGATCGGGAAGAAGTGAGCAAGGGTTTTCCGCGGGAATCGCGTTCGCGGCGCGTCCATGGCGAAGGTCCCGAAACACTGGTTCGAGGATTTCTTTGGACCGGACTACCTGATCCGATACGTCCACCCAGAGACGGAGGCGCAGGTCGAGGCGATCGACCAGATCCTCCATCTCCGGAAAGGGGCCCGCATCCTGGACGTGGGGTGCGGCGCCGGACGACACTCGATCGGCCTCGCGGCCCGCGGGTATCGCGTGACGGGTCTCGACCTGTCGAAGGCCTTGCTCGCGGAGGCGCGGAAGGCCGCGCAGCGCCAGAAGGTGAAGGTCACGTTTGTCGAAGGGGACATGCGGCACATGCGCTTCGGGAACGCCTTCGACGCCGCACTCAGCATGTTCACCTCCTTCGGCTATTTTGATCGTCCGGACGAAGACCGTCAGGTGCTCCGCGGCATCGCCCGAGCCCTACGGCCCCGCGGGAAGTTCCTCATGGAACTGTTCAACCGGGACAGCCTTGTCGGGACGTTGCCGCATCAGACATGGCAGGCGCGGGAGGACGGCACGGTCGTCCTGGAGGACGCGGCCTTCGACCTATTGCAAGGGCGCTTCGAGACGCGGCAGATCGTCATCGATCGCAAGGGCACGAGGGAATACGGCGCGTCCGTTCGGGCTTACACGCTCGCGGAACTGAAAGAGATGTTCGACTCCGCGGGTCTTTTCGTCCATCGGGTGGCCGGTGGCCTGGACCTCTCCCCGTATAGCGCTCGCTCGCGTCGGATGGTCCTGTACGCCGTGAAGGGCCTCGAACCCGAAGGCATCCGGACGGTGTGGTAGAAGGGCCCGCACAATCCTTTTCGCTCCGCCGTCCCATTTGCCTTGGGGCATCCCCGTGGCGCGTGCGAAGGCGACCGGTCCGCTGGCCGGCGCGAATCTGGAAACGGTGTTCCTATGGGCTCGCGACTTTGACCGGATGAAGTCGTTCTATCGGGACACGCTCGGCTTGTCCGTCGAATACGAGAATCCGCATTTCGCCGCTCTCCATGCCGGTCGGTGCTCCATCGCCCTGCATCTGGAACGGGAAGCGCATACCCGGAGCGACAGCTGGCACATGGAGTTCCTCGTCGAGGACATCGAGGGCGTCGTCGCGGAACTCGCCACCCGCGGCGTCCGCGTCGAACCGATTCGCGAAGAGCGTTTCGGCCGAATCACGACTTTCCGCGATCCGGAGGGAAACGTAATCGGACTCGAGGAGCCGCCGAAACGAAAACGCTGAAAGGTTTTTAGCGGCGCGGCTTGGTGGCTTCCATCGGCCATGGCCACCCTCGAGGAGCAGATCAAGTCGATCGAGGACGAGATCCAGAAGACGCCCTACAACAAGGCGACGCAGCACCACATCGGGAAGCTGAAGGCGAAAGTCGCGCGCCTGAAGGATGAGCAGGAGACGCGTCGGCTCAAGTCCGGCGGCGGAGGCCCCAGCTATGCGGTCAAGAAGAGCGGGAACGCGACCGTCGGCCTCGTTGGATTCCCATCCGTCGGCAAGTCGACGCTCCTCAATGCGATCACGGACGCCACGAGCGCGGTCGCGGCGTATGACTTCACAACGCTCGATGTGATCCCCGGGTTGCTGGAGCACCGCGGCGCCAAGATCCAGGTCCTCGACATGCCGGGGCTGATCCGCGGCGCGTCGAAGGGCCGCGGCCGCGGCAAGGAAGTGCTTTCGGTCGCCCGAGGCTGCGACCTCATCCTGCTCATGATCGACGTCTTCGAGACCCACGTGGACGTCCTTGAGGAAGAGCTCCGCCTCGCGGGGATCCGACTGAACGAGCGGCCCGCCGACGTCACCCTGACGAAGGCGAACCGCGGCGGCCTCCGGGTGAATCCCACCGTCAAGCTGACGAAACTTGACGAAGACCTCGTCGCCGAGATCTGCCGGGAGTGGGGCTACCTGAACGGGACGATCGTCGTGCGCCAGGACATCACGGAGGACCAGCTGATCGATGTCCTCGCCGGGAACCGCGTGTACGTGCAGGCCTTCGTCGTGGTCAACAAGATCGACCTGGTCGCCCAGGAATACGTGAAGGGCCTCCAGTCCAAGCTCCCCCGATGGAAGCTCGTGCCGATCTCCGCGGAGAAGGGAGTCGGGATCGCGAAACTGAAGGACGAGATGTACGAGACCCTCCGGTTCATGCGGGTCTTCTTGAAGCCGCAGGGCAAGGAGGCGGACATGGCGGACCCGCTCATCGTGAAGGCGAGCTCCGACGTCGGCATGGTGTGCGATGCGATCCATCGCGATTGGCGAAAGCGGTTTCGATATGCGAACGTGTGGGGTCCCTCCGCCCAGTTCCCCGGACAGAAGGTCGGACTCGATCATCCGCTGAAGGATTCGGACGTCCTGACGGTCGTGCTCCGCAAAGGGTGACGGGTGCGGGCCTTCGTCACGGGAGGCACGGGGCTCATCGGCCGTCCCCTGGTCGAGGCCCTCATCGAGAGGAATTGGGAGGTCGCGGTCCTCACGCGCGAACCGACGAGGCCGAAGGACCTGGAAGCCCGCGGCGCCCGGATCGTGCAAGGCGACGTCACCCGTCCGGGGTTCGAGGGCGCGATGTCCCGAGCCGATGTTGTGTTCCACGCCGCCGGCTGGCTCGAATTGGGCATCCGGGACGTCCAGCGGATGTTCGACGTCAACCTGCTCGGCACCCGCAACGTCCTCTCGATGGCGCGTCAGCAGGGAGTCGGCCGGTTCGTGTTCACGAGCACCGCCGGGGTATTCGCGCCGACGCCGAAAGATCGGCCGGCCACGGAGTCCTCCCCGGTGCAGGTCGCCTTGAGCGATCCCTATGTGACGTCGAAGGTCCAGGCCCACCAACTCGTCGTGAAGGAGATGAGCGGTGACCTTCCGGTAACAATCGTGCTCCCCGCCGCGGTGTTCGGGGCCCACGACACGGGGCAGCTCGGTCGGAGCCTCGCCCTCCTCGTCCGCGGCAAGCTCCCGCGGCTCCCGAAAGGATTCGGCACGAACACGTGGACGCACGCCGAGGACATCGCCGAAGGACACATCCTCGCGGCGACTCGCGGCCGGCCGAACCAGCTTTACCTCCTCGGGGACCGAGTTCTGCCCCTCGCCGAGTTCTACGCGGACGCAGCTCGGGCCGCTGGGGTAAAGCCGCCAACCGCAAACGTGCCGATCGGACTCGCTCGATTCGCGGCGCGATTTTCGGAGGCCCGCGCCCGGCTCTCGGATCGGACGCCCCTCCTTTCTAGGGCGGCGCTCGCCCTCGCGGCGGTCGATCTCGTCGTGGACGCGTCGAAGGCTCGTCGCGAGCTGGGCTGGAGCCCGCGTCCCTTCGAGGAACGGCTTCGGGAGACGATGGAATGGTATGTGACGACCTACCGGGATCGAAGAGTTCCTCCTCCGATCAAGCCGGATGGCCGACCAGGTAAGCCGACATAGGGCGTTTGAACCGTTCTGAGAGATTGGAGTTCGAACGCGGGCCTC
>VBLS01000278.1 GCA_005878635.1 Methanobacteriota archaeon
CCCCGTGCCCTCCGTCGTTTTCCGCGAGGCCCTTTTGGTACAGCCGCCGGACACTCGTTCGCGGGAGGCCGTACTTGGAGGCCAAGGAGCCCCACGATGCGCCCGCCGCGCGCTCCTGCGCGATCTCCGCCGGGGAGACGGAGTACGAGGCCGGAGGCCTCCCGACGTGCTTCCCTTCGGCCTTCGCCCGCGAGAGTCCCGATCGGATGCGCTCGCTCATCCGGACCGTCTCAACGTTCGCGATCGTCGCGAGGATCCCGACGACCATATCGCGAAACGGTCCGAGGGACGTGAGGTACGATTCCCGGAACGAGACGAAATCGACACCGGAGGACCCGAGCCGATGAAGGATGTCGATAGCGTCCTTGACTCCGGACCGCGTGAGCCGGTCCAAGGCCCAGAAGATCGCCACGTCGAATCGTCGTTGATGCGCGTCCAGGAGCAAGGCCTCCAGCTGAGGCTTGCGGTCCTTGCCGCGCACATCCTCATCGACGTATTCCCGGAGGATCTCCCATCCCTGGCGGGTCGCGTACTCGCGAAGCTCCGCGATCTGATTGAGGGACTCCTGGCGGTCCGTCGAGACGCGCGCATAGATTGCGGCCTTCATGGGTCCGTCTCCATCCTCCGGACGATCTGAACGAGGGCGAGGGCCGCGCCTTGGGCGTTCTCCGGCATTTGGAAAGCGAGCATCGCGTCCCTCGCAATCCAAAGGTCGGGACGGGCCGAGTCCCACCGGACCCTGTTTCGGATGTGGCTGAAAACGTCCGCGAAGTTCTTGCCGCCGAAGAGCTTATCCTCATCACGAATCGTTGCTGGGTCCGGAAAAAGAGCCGGAGCCGCAACAGTTTCAGCGGAAGATCGGTTAGGCTCCGGCGTCACCATTGGTGACTCGGATTCTCGAGAGACGAGAACCGTATCTCGTTCGTCTCGCGGGAGGTACTTGCGCGCCATGTCCTCCCGCATCTCCGGGGGAAGCTCCACGAGTCGGGAGCGAGCCGAAGTCGTGGCACGGGTCTTGCGGAATCCGAGAGGGCCGAGTCGTTTTCCGATACGTTCCGGCTTGAGGTCCTCTTCGAAGTTTCCGAGAATCGTCTCCGCGATCTCCCTCGCGGTCGTGCCTCCAGGTCCCTTCAAGTCGAGCAAGAAGTAGGCGCGGACAATGAGGCCGTCGAGCGACTTCGCGCGCTCTTCGACCAGAGCTTCCGCTAGCTCCTGGGCGATGGTCGCGATTTCCCGATAGAACGCGGGAATCTTGGACTTCGCCAGGCTCGCCATCGGTTGAAGAATCTGATTGAGCCTCGGGTTCACTCCCGGAAATTCGAGATCGTAATCGTTCGTGAAGGAATCGAGATTGTCCAAACGGAAGGCTAGGAGTTTGTCTCTGAGCGTTTGAGCATGGGCAAGAGCTTCCGGAGGGAGATTCTTCTTCCTGTCGGCAGAGGTCCGCATCGGGATGACGAACGCGCGGCTCTCAAGTGCATCGTCGGGGAACCCTTGGCGCGTGGCGATGATCTTCAATCCGAACACGGAGAAAACTTCAGACTCCATCGTCTCCTTGTTCGTCCTCCAAATCGTCCCCGGTTTCTCGTATCCCGCATTGAGGGCCTTGACGATCTGCCGCGACTCGCTCTCATCGGTCCGTCCGCGCCCGAGGTCTCCTTCGTTCATAAACACGGCCCCGTGCCATCGCTCGATATTTCGGAAGAGGCTTGAGAGCGAGAGCGCTCCGTCGGCGCGGAGGCCGTGATAGGAGATAAGCCACAGGAGGCTCCCGAGTCGGCTCTTCCCGGTCTCGCTCCCTCCGCGCGGGTTCAAGATCGGAAGAACAGGGGCTTTCTCCTGGAGCCATCCCGTCATGACCGCGAGGACCGCGAGCTTCGCGTGTGTCGAATCGACGGATGCGTACCGAAGGACGAAATCGACACTCTCCAGAAAGAGCAGGCTCGCGTCTCCGTAGGTCTGCGGGAGGCCTGGCAGGACAACCGCACCCTTCGAGAGAAGATCGTCGTCAATCGGAACCCATGTAATCATCTCGGTTCCGTCGAATTCGAGCTTCGATAGCTCGATGCGTGCGTCGTCGTTCGTCGCGAGGTCCTTGACCGCGAAGTGCGGTTTGCCCTCGAGGAGGATTTCCTCGATGAGCCAATCGCCCGGTTTGTAACGCGAGGCCGTCTCCCGCGTTTTGGACTTGGTCTTACTCGACATCCGGCTCGGCCTCGCGTGGCTTCTTCACGGGCGCGTTGACGCTCACTCGGCCATCGTACTCGATTTCGAGCTCGTCACCGGGTTCGACATCGTTCCCGCGGGTCCAATCCTTCGGGAGGACCACGGCCACCAGCTTGACGACCTTGCCGAATCGCTTGTTGGTCATTTGTCTCGGTATGCGACAGGCCTTAAGCCTCGGATGTAGTTGGTTTGCCAGAATGCGACCGGACCGTTCGACCCCCCAGGTCATCGCACTTTTTCGAGGACGTTGGTCCGGCGCGTGCCTCCCGAGAGAGATTATCATTGGTCAACTTGGCATCCCCGTTCGCACTGCGGACCGTGCCCTTGCTCGGGCCGTTCGATGGGGTGAAGTCGCGAAGATCACGGGTTACGACGGCGGTGCTCTTTACTGCCTCGGTTCGTATGCGAGGGCGAATCCTGATTTGGTCAAGAGCCTCGAGAAGGAACCGTGGCGGTCCCTGAATTCGA
>VBLS01000175.1 GCA_005878635.1 Methanobacteriota archaeon
TGGTGAAGGCGATCAGCTCCGCGCCGACGGTGACCCTGTACCTGGGATCGGATTACCCGGTGAAGATCGAGTTCAAGATCGCCGGCGGAAAGGGAGACGTCAAGTTCCTCCTGGCCCCCCGGATTGAGTCGGAAGGGTAGGACGAAACTGCGAGACCCCGGGGGGAGCGCTCGCCACGGAGATCGGTCCCCGGGGTGGGGTCACAGGCCAAGGGCGAGGCGGATTGCGGCGTAGGCGGCCATGCCGACGGCCGCCGACGCGGGGATCGTGATGATCCAGGCCCAGAAGATCCGTCGCGCGACGCCCCACCGGACGGCGGAGAGCCGCTTCGTCGCCCCGACCCCCATGATGGCGCTGGCGATCACGTGGGTGGTGCTCACCGGGATGCCCGCGATGGCGGTCCCCACCAGGGCGATGCCGCCTCCGGTTTCGGCGGCGAAGCCTTGCCAGGGACGGAGCGCGGTGACCCGCTGAGACATCGTCCGGACGATGCGCCATCCGCCGAAGAACGTGCCGAGGGAGATCGACGCGTGCGCGCCCAAGATCACCCAGAAGGGGACGCGGAACTCCCCCGCCGGAGGACCGAGAGGCGGCCCGATCGCGAAGACGATCAGGAGGAGCGTGATGATGCCCATCCCTTTCTGCGCGTCATTCGTCCCGTGCGTGACGCTGTAGAAGAAACTCGAGACCAGCTGGAGCCGGCGGAACTCGTGGTTCACCCTCGACGGGGTCGACTTCCGGAACAGTCGGATCAGGAGCAAGGCGAGGCCGAAGGCGGCGATCAAGCCGACGAGCGGCGCCGCCACCATGTACACGACGATCTGGACAAGCCCTCGGAGCAGGATGCGTCCCAGGAACACGGAGGGGAGGAGGCCGGCGATCAACCCCGCGAGCAAGGTGGTCCCAAGCGTCAAGGGACGTTTCGCCCGCCAACTCCATGCGACGAACGCCGCGACGCCAAGGCCGAACACGCTGCCGGTGAGTCCGAGGAACAGGATCATGTTCTCGGCGCTCGGGAGGAGGACGGCCCCCACGCCGGCCGCGAGACTCGTGGAGCCGACGATGCCTCCGATCAGGGCGTGGCTGCTGGAGACGGGCAAACCCCACAGCCACGTGAGGATGTCCCATGCGATTGCGCCCAAGACCCCTCCCATGATGATGGCCATCGAGTGGAGGATTTGGGGGTCCGTCAAGGTGCCCGACCCTACGCCCAGGACGCGGGTGTCGATGATTCCCTTGCCGATCGTTTCGGCGATCGCGTTCGTGATGAACACCATCCCGACAAAATTGCCGACCGCCGCGAGCCCCACCGCCTTCACCGGGGTCAACACCTTCGTGGCAACGACCGTCGCGATCGCATTCGCGGCGTCGTGGAATCCGTTGAAGAAATCGAACGAAAAGACGATCGCGATCGCAATCGCAAGGAGCTCTAGAACCATCCGCAGGCCTCCCTACCGCGGTTTCGCCACCGCCGCGCGTCGTCGGACTCGGGACCCGGCCCTCGGCGGGCTTTCGCTTCGAGGAGAGGTGGATGACATCCGCGCTGCCCGACCTTACTGGTTCTTGGCCACGATGTCGCTCAGCACATTCGCGACATCCTCGCAGAAATCGGTGGCCTCTTCCAGGCGCTCAATGATTTCTTTGCACTTGATGATCCGGACCGCGTCTCCTCCCCTGAAAAGGATTGCGACGCCCGCGTTCATGAGGTCGTCGGCGACATTTTCGAGGCGGTGGACCTCGATCGCGATCCGTTCGACCTCGCTCGCTTGCCGCATGTTGCGGATCATGCCGACGGCGTCTTTGAGGAGACGGGTGGACTGCCCGATGACCTGTCCCAGCTCGATCATCGCCCCCGTCGGCTTGTCCAGGCCGTAGAGGTGGATCCGGCTCGCCGCTGCCTCGATCATGTCGAGGACGCTGTCGAGGCGGCTTGCGAGGGCTTGGATGTCTTCCCGGTCAATGGGAGTGATGAACGTCTTGTTCAGCTCCTCGAACACCGCATGGACCTGCTCATCCGCCCGGTGTTCGATCTCCTTGATCCGGATCCGCTTCGCCGGCACGTCCGTGAAATCGTTCAACAATCCGAGCAGCGCGATCGCGCCCTCATCCACCGTCCCGGCAATCTGTTCCAGCTGGTCGAAAAAATGCCGCTCCTGCGGCACAATCCACTCCTTCAACCCCGTGCCTCTCCCCCCGAACGCAGAAGATAGATTCCGGGCTCTTCATTAACCTTGCCGTGGTTCTCCGAAGTCCTCCCTACTCCCCGACATCGACGCCGGACGCCTCGAGCTGCTGGAGGATCTGTTTCCGCATCTTGCGGTTCCCCGCGAAGCCCTTGATCGCCTTGCGGGACGTCTCGTAGTTGCGGAGGAGCTCCTTCACGTCCCGCGGCGCCACCCCGGCCCCGTGGGCGATCCGCTGGACGCGGGAGGACTTGACCGTCTTCGGGTCCGTCATCTCTTCGTCCGTCATCGAGTCCATGATGATCTTGAAACGCCGCAGGCGGGCCTGGGTGTCCTCCATGTCGGAGTCCTTCATCTTGCCCCCGACCCCGGGGATGAGGGCGGCGAGCTTGCGCATCGGGCCCATGTCCGTGAGCATCTCGATCTGTTCGTACATCTCGTGCAAGGTGAACTTCCCCGCCATGATCTTCTTCGTGAGGGCCTCCGCCTTCTGGGCGTCGATCGCCTCTTGGGCGTGTTCCAACAGGGTCTCCAAGTCGCCCATGCCCAGGAGCCGGGAGATGAACCGCGGCGGCTCGAATTTCTCCAGGTCGTCGATCTTCTCTCCGACGCCGATGAAGACGATCGGCGCCTTCACCTCCGCCACGGCGGAGAGCGCGCCGCCGCCTTTCGCGGTGCCATCGAGCTTCGTGACGATGACGCCGGTAATGCCGACCGCGTCGTGGAAGGCCTTCGCCTGCGGCCCGGCCTGCTGGCCGACGGTCGCGTCGATCACGAGGAGCCGTTCGTCCGCCTGGACGGCCTTGCCCACCGACTCGATCTCCTTGATCAGGTCCGGCTCGAGCGCATGCCGGCCGGAGGAGTCGACGATTAGGACGTCCATGGCCTCCAGGGCCTTGACGCCCGCCTTCGCGATCTTCGTGGCATCCTTCGCGCCGGTTTCGCCGTAGAAGGAAGCGTTGATCTGCTCGGACAGCTGCTTGAGCTGGTCGTACGCCGCCGGCCGGTGGACGTCCGCCGCGACCAAGCCGACAGAAAGCCCCTTCTTCTGGAAGTATTTCGCGAGCTTCCCGGCGCTCGTCGTCTTGCCTTGGCCGTACAGGCCGACGAGCAGGATCCGCTGCTTCTGGATCGGGACCTCGCGGCTCGCGCCGAGGATCTTGACCAATTCCTCGTAGATAATACGGACGACGTGCTCACGGGGGCTCATGCCGGGCGGCGGTTTCTCGTCCAGCGCCCGACGCTGGAGTTCCCGCGTGATTGTGAGGGCGAGCTGGACGTTGACGTCGGCCTGGATCAGGGCCCGCTGGATGTCGCGGACGATCTCCTTGATCAAGGACTCGTCGATGTAGCTGGACCTCGCGATCTTCCGCAGGGCCGCCCGCAGGGAATCTCCGAGCTTGTCGAGGACCATTCCGGGTCACCAAAGGGGCAATCCCCCTTAAGTCTGAGCCTCCGGGGGTTGGAGGACGGTGCCGACGCATCGACGTCATCGCTGAATTGCGTGTGGAATCGAAAGGAATAGGGCCGGTGTCGGTGTAAGGCCTTCTCGAGGATCCGCCAAAGACGGTCGAGGTTCTGCCTAGGGACGACAACTGCGGACGGGCAAATGCCGCACAAGCCGTTTAGGTCTCACGTTTACTATGCAAGCTCGCAATTGATCCCCGCCGAGCTAATTTAATTTAGACCGCCGCACGTCTTTGTGAATCGTCATGGTTAGCGGCTTGCGGGTCGTCTTCACCTTCGTGCGCGAAGTTTTCTTGCATCCGACCGAGGACTCACTCATTGACCTGCACACAGGAAGGGTTCTCGCTCGGGGCAAATCCCCTCTGGTTCCCGCGGGAGACGTCGGGGACCGAGCAGCGGAGGACACGACTCGCCGGGGCCAATTCTGATTGGGAGCGGGAGCTTGGCGCGACGGGCCCTGTTCTCGAAGCATTTCAAGCTCGTCTTCATCACCCTCGCCCTCATCTTCGTTCTACTCATCATCCTGGCTTTCATCGCCGATTTCACAGGAAAGACCTCCGCGAACCTGTGGCAGTTCGCTGCCTTGGTCGGCGGCTGGATTGGCGGCATGCTGAGCGCGATCGGAATCATCCCAACCAGATTGACGCGCCAGCACAACGAACGGAACGTTGCTCGGTGTCTTTCCACCTCAAGACTACGACGTTGGGGCAACCTAACGCGGCAATGTGAAAAAGAGAAGGGAGGGCTAGCCTTGTCAGAAGGGATGGGATGCACTCTAACGAACTAGCCCAAAATTCCCCCGACGTTGTATTCTTAGTACCATATTTAAGATTTTGTAAAGCCGGCGCCTAGAATGGCCTTCGAACTGCCACCGGGATGGCGGGTGACAAAGGCCTTGACTGGGGGCCTGCGAAAGGATCCTGGCGACCCTAGAGATAGCCGGACTTTTGGAGGGTCATGAGGTCTTCCGTCGACAGCTTTTCGCCCTTCTTGAAGCGCTCGAAGATCTGCTCCGCCTCTCGCTTCGCGTCGACCTCTTCCGCGGCGGCCTCGGGAACCCCGCGGCTCTTCATCCAGATCCCGTGGATGATCTTGTCGTAGTCGTGGACCTGCCGGATGTGCTCGATGTGCTTGCGGTGCTCTTCGTCCGCGAGCATCTTCGTCTTGATGAACTCCTCCTGGGCCCGGTCCGCCTCCTTCCGCAAGGCGTCGCTCTTCTCGTATAGTGTCGTCATCTGGTCGTGCTCCGACTGGGCCTTCTCCGCCAGCTCCGACACCCGTCGATGGGCGTCTTCCGCCTGGTCCCGAGCCGCCTTCAGATCCTGTTTCAGCTTCTTGACGTCCTCGTTCTCCTCCAAGGACTTCTCCAGCTTCTTCACCTCGGCCTGTAGACGTTGGATCTCGTCGATGAGGGCCCGCTCCTTGTCGACGCTCAGGACCGAGGTCATCTGCTTGAACTCGAGCCGCTTCAATTCCTGCTGGAGCTTGCCCAGCGGGATCGCCCCGCGCGGCAGCTTCCGACGCTTCAGGTCATTGAGCTGATCCTGGAGCTCATTCACGCGCCGGTTGAACTTGTCCCGCTCTTCCTTCGCGAGCCGGACCTGCGCGTTCAGTTCGTCCCGCTGGATCCGATGCTGGGTCGCGTCGTCGACGAGGGCGCGGACCTGCGCGTTGAGCGAATCGCGCTTCTCGACCCACTCCCGCGTCTTGTCGTTCAATTCGTCGCGGCGCCGGCGGTGCCGTTCCGCTTCCTGGTTTTCTCGCTCCCGCTTCAGCTGCAGCTCATCCAGCAAGGAAACCCTCACGCCTCGGGCTGGTCGGGATTTGCAAGAAGGAGATTGCCATATAAAACTTCCCGCCCGCGACCCGATTCTCCGGATGGGACCGGGGCCGATAACGGTGTCGCAACCTCAAATAGCGGCCGACGAATCAGTGCTCCGGTCTTGTGCCCACCGACCCCCCGCGACGCGGTTTCTTCGTGGCCCGAACGGGGCGATCCCTCGGGCCGGAGGGCCGCGAACGTCGACGCGACGGGAGGCCGTTCGCATGACGGCGTTCAAGCGGCCGGACACCGCCGTCCTGGTCCGTCAACGGCTCTCGGAGAACGCGGACGACGTCGACGCGCTGTTCGTCCTGGCCGCCCTCCGCGCGCAACGGGGCCAGTTGGCCGAGGGCCTCGATATCCTCGATCGCGTCCTGCGCCTCGCTCCCGCCTACCCGGGCGCCTGGCGATTCAAGGCGAAGCTCCACCGGATGCGCGGCGAGGACGAGGCCGAGCGATCCGCCTGCGCGCGGGCGGAGGATGTGGAACGATGATCGGGCCGGCCTCCGGGATCCGACTGAAGGTCTGCATGGCGGGCGAGGCCGCCGTCGGCAAGACGTCCCTCATCCGACGCTACGTCCTCGATGAGTACGACGACCGCTACCTGGCAACGTTGGGCACGAAGATCACGAAGAGGACCTTGACCGTCCAAGACCCGAGGGGCCCGGGCACCCTGACGGTCCACGCGATCCTCTGGGACATCATGGGCACCTCGACCTTGCGGGACCTCCTCAAGGAGGCCTACTACCACGGGGCCGAGGGGATCTTCACGGTCGCGGACAAGACCCGGCGGGAGACGCTCGGGGCCATCGACTCCTGGGTCGCCTCGATCCGCTCCGTGGCGGGGGACATTCCGACGGTCGGCCTGGTGAACAAGCAGGACCTCGAGCCGGATCCGGCCTTTGCGTCCGGCGAGATCGAGGCCTTCTTCGAGAAGCGCGGATGGCCCTGGATGTACACGAGCGCGAAGACGGGGTCGGGCGTCGAAGAGGCGTTCCAGCGACTCGTCGAGGCCATCCTGACGGCGCGGCCGCGGACCTAGGCCAGGCGCCAGCGTCGATGGGCCTCGGCGTCCTTCGTGAAGCAGAAGTGGACCGTGTTGAATTCCTTTCGGATCGCGGCGACGTCGGCGGCGATCTTTTCCGCCGCCTCACCCTTCACGATCCGCCGCGCGAAAAGGTCCGCGACCTCCCGCATCTGTGGTTCCTTCATCCCGAGCCGCGTGAGCTCCTGGGAGCCGAGGCGGACCCCGGACGGCTTCACGGGCGACGTGTCCCACGGGAGGAGGTTCTTGTTCGTGATGATGTTCGCCTCCTCGAGGCCCTTCGCGACCGACGCGCCGCCTCCGAAGGCCGCCACGTCGAGGGCGATCGCGTGGCTTTCCGTGAAGCCGTGCTTCTCCGCGAGGACCTTGATTCCCCGCTCGTGGAGGCCCCCGGCGAGAGCCTTCGCATTCCGGACGATCTGGTCGGCGTATTCGCGGCCGAACGCGAGGAACTCCGCGAGGGTGATCCCGAGGGCGGCCATCGCATGGAGGTGATGGTTCGACACAACGCCGGGGAAGACGGCCCGCTGCAGCCGCTTGAGGAACTTCTCGTCCTCGGAGTCGGACAGGAGGATGCCATGCTGCGGCCCTGGAAGCGTCTTGTGCGTCGAGCCGGTCAGGACGTCCGCCCCTTCGTGGAGCGGATCCTGGAACCTGCCGCCGGCGATGAGGCCCATCACGTGCGCGCCGTCGTACCAGACGTGGCATCCCGCGTCCTGGAACGCGTCGCGCAGCTCGCGCAACGGCGTCGGGAAGAGGAACACGCTCTGTCCGAACGCGGCGACCTTCGGCTTCACGAGCCGGATCAGCTTCGCGGTCTCGTCCACGTCGATGTTCATCCGGTCGATGTCGAAGGGATAGTTCACGTTGTTCACGCCGCGCATCCCGGCGGCGCCGAACTTGGCGGAGCTGATGTGCGCGCCGTGGCTCAGGGCGACGGACGTCATGATGTCCCCCGGCTCGAGGAGGGCGAAGTAGACGGCCATATTCGCGACGGTCCCACTGATGAGCCGCGGGTCCACGTGGCGGACGCGGAAGATCTGCTTCGCCAAGGCCACGACGCGATCCTCGACCTCGTCGACGAAGGTGTTGCCCTGATAGTACCGTTCGTGCGGCAGGCCCTCCGCGTAGCGGTCCCCGAAGTCCGTGAGCAGCATCTCCCGGGCCATCGGGCTGATGACGTTCTCGGACGCGATCATCGGCAGCGACTTCGAGAACCAGGCATGGTGGCGGTCCACCTGCTCTTCAATGAAGGCGACATGTTCGTCCATGCGACGCCGGGACGCAGAAACCGGCGGACCGGATAAATACGTTGAGTCGACGGTCCGCCCTCAGAAGGTGCGGACCTTGCCCGCCACGATCCGGTCCGTGAGCTTGTAGATGTTCTCGAGTTCCTCGTCGATGAGGGCCGCCGCGTCCTTCTCGAGCGCCTTCAGGTTCGATCCTTTCTCCGGGATGATCTGCGCCGTCGCCGCCTGCGGCTGGTCGATCGGCTTGCCGATCTGCGAGACGATCCGCACCCAGACCTCGCGCACCTTGCCGGCCTGCTCCTTGACGAGCCGGTCCGCGATGTCGAAGGACAGCAGGTTGTACAGCTTGCCGACGTGGGTCACCGGATTCTTGCCGGCGGCCGCCTCCATCGACATGGGACGGTAGGGCGTGATGAGGCCGCTCACGCGGTTCCCGCGGCCGACGCTGCCATCGTCGCCATTCTCCCACGAGAGGCCGGTGACGGTCAGGTAGTAGATCTCGGAATCGAGGTTGTCCCCGGTGTTGATGTCGACCTTCACGCTGCGGTCCGTGTACTTGACCGCGCTGTCGAGGAGCCGTTCCCGCAGCTCCTCCTTCACACTG
>VBLS01000176.1 GCA_005878635.1 Methanobacteriota archaeon
CCTCTCGGATGTAGACACCCCACGCCTCGGGGGCGAGCCGGAAGCTCACGTAGAACGCGACGGCCTCCGCGCCGACCTTCAGCATCGCGGGCAGCGTGCTCGGATCCTTCGGCGCCTCCACTCGAAAGGCCGCGAGGTTCTCCGCGGACAGCTCGAAGGGCCGAGCCCCCTCGAGTGCCGGGAGGCTTCCGAGTCCTGGGACCCGAACGACGGAAGGATTGCAAAGCTCCGGATGGGAGGCCGCGAACCGAGACAAATCCTCCATTCGCGGTCCCGATGGGCGCGACCGACTTAAGCCCTTGGCCTCAGTAGAGCAAACACTCGACGACCCGGCCCTCGACCTCCTTCGGTACCAACGGCTCGGGCGCTCGAAACTCGACGATGACCGTCGTCCCTTCGACGCGGATGTCCCTGACCGCTTGCGCCATCGGACCGCCAGACTGATCGATGATTGTGCGAATCAACGCCGCGACCGCGTGCGGGTCGGTGGTGCCCATGTCGCGACGTGCGATGAGTCCGTCTGCTTCCCAAGCCTCGATCGGGCCGGCAATCCCTTCGCGGGCGGCGAGTTCGATCGACAACCAGCGCTCTTCGAGCAGCGCGATCACGTCGCGTCCCTCCCAGCCGCACGTCGGCAGGGCGGAGGGGCAGCGGGGATGGAAACGACATCCGCCGGGGGGCCACACGGCATTGGGGACCTCGCCTTTCGGGAGGACTTTCGCCGAACGTCTCGAAGGATCCGGGATCGGGATGGCTTGCAGAAGGGCGCGTGTGTACGGGTGTTTCGGATCGGCATAAATCGTCCGGGCCGGACCCACCTCGACAATCCGACCGAGATACATGATTCCGATACGGTCGCACACGAACTTCGCAGTCGCCAAATCGTGCGTGATGAACAGGTATGTTAGATGGTGCCTCGCCTTCAGTTCCATCAGGAACTCAAGCATCCGGGCCCGGACGGACATATCGAGCATGGCGACGGGCTCGTCGGCCACGATGAGTTGGGGTCGCAACCCAAGGACGCGTCCGGCCACGACCCGTTGTTTCTGCCCGCCGCTCAATTCGTCCGGATACTTGTCATAGTAGAATGCTGGCGGCCGGAGTCCTACATCGTCGAAGATGCCGTACACAGCCGCTCGGATCTCAGCCTCCGATTCTGCATGCACCCGATCGCCCTTGTCCGTCGGGAGGCCGTGGGCTCGGAGGACGTCGGCAACCGCTTCACCCACGGTCATAGCGGGACTGAGGGCCGCTTGAGGATCCTGGTAAATGAGTTGAATCCGCTCTCGGACACGGAACAGGCCCTTTCGGTCGGGACGCGTCACATCCTCCCCGCGGAAGAGGATCTTGCCCGAAGAGGCCCGCACGAGCCCGACGAGGGTTTTCGCAATCGTGGTTTTGCCGCAGCCGCTCTCTCCGACGAGACCGAACACTTCGCCCTGGGCGATGGAAAAAGACACCCCGTCCACGGCGTGGACCTTTGCATCGCCACCGCCAAGGAGCCGCTGCACGAAACCTCGGTACACGGAGAAATAGACCTTTAGGTCGCGGACCTCGAGGAGGGGTTCGGTCATCGAGGTCGACCTAGTACAGATGGCATGCGACCTTCCGACGGTCTTCCCCCACGAGCCGAATCTCAGGAAAGACCGTCTCGCAGACGGACATCCGTTTCTCGCAGCGGGGAAAAAAAGGGCATCCGATGGAATCCCCGAGAAGGCTGGGAGGTTCTCCTGGGACGGAATACAGTTTCGTCGTCTCCAGATCGATCACGGACCGAAGAAGACCTTGGGTGTATGGGTGGCGTGGCTCCCGGAAAAGGGGGACGGTCGCTCCCTCCTCCGCGATTCGACCGGCGTACATCACGGCGACTCGGTCGGCAAACTCCGCGACCAGCCCAAGGTTGTGCGTGATCAGGAGGACAGCCATGTCATATTCGTGCATAATCGACTGCAGAAGCTGGAGGATTTGGGCTTCCAAGATCACGTCGAGGGCCGTGGTTGGCTCATCCGCGATCAACAGAGCCGGGTTAAAAAGCAGGCAAAGAGCGATCATGATCCGTTGACGCATGCCGCCGCTCAGCTCGTGCGGATACATGCCCAGGCGGTCCGATGGCACTCGGACGTCCGCGAGGACTTTTTTCGCCCGCTCCAGCGCGTCCTCCGGTCGGACCTCGGGATCGTGCGCTCGGATCGTCTCGATGAAGTGATCCCGGATCCGCATGAGCGGATTCAGGCGTGTCATTGGGTCCTGGAAAATCATCGCGAGGTTCCGTCCACGTAGATCGCGCACTTGCTTCGCGGACAGCGAAAGCAAATCCCGTCCGGCGAACCGGACGGATCCCTGCATGTCCGCGTTATCGGGCAGGAGTCGAAGGATCGCACGGCCAAGGGTGCTCTTCCCGCAGCCGCTTTCGCCGACGAGGCCCATGATGCTCCCACTCGCGATCGTTAGGTCCACATCCTGAACGGCGTGGACACCTCCCTGGGTCGTTTCGTATGTCACAGAAAGGTGTTCCAGCTCGAGGACCGCGGTCACGCTTCGGCGCCAACCTTCGTCTCTCGCCTACGCAGGAGCGGATTAAGGATGTCGTTGAGTCCTTCTCCGACGAAGGTGAGGGCCGTCGTCAGGATGAGGATGAAGAGCCCCGGAAAAAAGGTCGCCCACCACGAGGCGTCAAAGCGTTGCCAGTTCAGGCTGATGTCGAACCCCCAGTCGGGAATGCCGGGCGGAAGGCCCAGCCCTAAGACCGCCAACCCCGCTTCGGTCAGGACGGCGTCCGCGGCGTTCACCGAGAAGATGACCGGAATGCTCTGCGCCACGTTCGGAAGGATGTATCGACCGATCACCCGTCGCCGCGGCAGGCCCAGCGCGATGGCCGCTTCGACGAACGGCTCCTCTTTCACGGAGGCCACGTGGTTGCGGATGACCCGGAAGTAGGTCGGAATGTAGACCACGGCGATTGCGAAGGAGACGTTCAGGATTCCGCGTCCGATAACCGCGGCAATCGCGATGGCGAGGAGGAGACCCGGAAACGCATAGATCGAGTCCATCACGAGGAGGATGGCCCGGTCCAATCGCCCCCCCGCAAATCCGGAGAGCAGGCCTAGAGGAAGGCCCAATGCGAGGGAGATCGTGGTCGCGACTGCGATGATCGCGAGTGGCACTCGGCTGCCCCAGATGATGCGGCTGAGGACGTCCTGCCCCCCTCGGTCGGTACCCATCACGAAAGGGCCGCCGGGAGGGAGTTCGGGATCCGCCACTTTTGTGTTCGGGTCGAAGGGGGCCAGAAAGGGTGCGAGTAGGGCCATGACGATGATGGCGAGCACGACGGCGATTCCGATCCAGACGAGGACGCCAGCGATCGACCGAGATTGTCGCAGGAACGTCCCGAAGAGTCGTCCCACGAGCGAGGTCCGACCTCTCGCGAACCAGTCTGCCACGAGCCCCTCCTAGTAACGGATTCTAGGATCGACGAAGGCATTCAAGATGTCGACCATGAGGCTGATGATCACCATGAGGATACCATAGTATACAACCGCGCCTTGGATGGCGGGATAGTCGCGATAGCTGAGGGCAAGGTATACGAATCGCCCCATGCCTTCGAACGAGAACACGGTCTCGGTCAGGATCGCGCCACTAAAAAGCAGGGCGAACGTGAGCCCCATCGTGGTGATGACAGGCACGAGGGCGTTCTTCAGGCCGTGACGGAAGAACACGCTCCGTTCGGGGATTCCGCGAGCTCGGGCCGCTTCGACGTAATCTGAGCCCATGGCGTGGATCACGTTGACGCGTGTGATCCGTACGAAGAATCCGGAGAGGACAATCCCGAGCGTGAGCGAAGGGAGGATCAGATGCGCGACCGCGTCGGCGAAGGCCGGCAAGTTCAGCGCTAGGAGGCTATCGATCGTGTAGAGCCCGGTGACCGTGGGGGGAGTCGAAAGCCGCGGGGAAAACCGCCCGGAGACGGGAAGCCAACCGAGCCAGACCGCAAAGACGAGTTTCAGGATGAGTCCGAACCAGAAAATCGGGATGTTGTAAGCCAGGGCGCCATACAGGCGCGTGCCAAAATCCGGGAGTCGATCCCGGCGTGTTCCGGCGAAGGTACCGAGGCCGATTCCCAGCACGCTGGCAACCAACATGGATGACAACGTCAATTCGATCGTCGCCGGCATCCGGCTCCAAATTTCGTCGATGACGGGCCGCTGCGTGAGGATCGAGGTCCCCATGTGTCCGGTGAAGACGTCGTGAAGGTACCGGAAGTACTGGACGTACAGCGGATCGTACAGACCTAGCTCGGTCTTGATGCGATCAATCACCTGCGGGTTCCCGCGTTCACCATAGATGGTGCTGACCGGATCCCCGGGGGCCACGCGAAGGATGATGAACGTGAACGTGAGGAGGAGCACCAGCATGGGAACCATCAGGATCACGCGAGTGATCACGTAGGCTCGCAGGGACGCCGTCGATCCGCCCATCTAGGCACGCTCCGCTAATCTCCCAGGGAGGAATGGGGAAAAAGGTTTCCGGGTTTCCTCGTCACGAGACACTGATCGTGAAGTAGCGGAAGAACTGAATCGGATCGAGGACGATCCCGGAAACGGTCGGCTTGAACACGACCTGCTGGTTCGTCTGCCACAAGGGCACGTACGGCACATCCGCCGCGAGCTTGGCCTGGATCTGGCTGAAGATCTGGGCTCGCGTGACGGGGTTCGCCTCCGCGGCCTGGGCCTCGATCAGCGAGTCCATCGTGTCGTTGTGGTACCAGTCCCCGAACTGTGCACTGCCACCCGACGCCCAGTGAAGGAACGGGAAGACGTAGTCGTCCGAATCGAAGTAGTCCGGGAACCAGCCGAGGAGGAATACGTCGAAATCGCCCGCCGTCCGGGACACCTTGTAGTCAGCCCACTCCTTCTCGTTGAGGGCGATGGTCATCATCCCGGTCGCCTCCCACGCGCGTTTGAGGGCCTGGGCAACAAAAATCTCCGGATCGCCGTAATGTGACGGAGTGTACCACAAAGTCAGGCTGAGCTTGTTGCTCGCGCTGTAACCCGCCTGCGTGAGAAGGGTTTGCGCCTGTGCGATATTCGGGGAAGCGCCGTAGACCGTCTTAAACGCGTCCTCGTGGCCGAACATCCCCGCGGGGACTAGGCTGTACAGCGGCGAGACGGTCCCGGAATACGCGCTCGTCGCGATGTCCGAGCGGTTCGACGCATACGCGATCGCCTTCCGCAGGAGGAGCCCGTTCGCATCCGAGAACACCGTGGTTCTTGGACAGGCACCTAGGGCTTGATCCGCCGCGCTGCACATGTTGAACACGAGATACCGGATCACAGGACTCGCGCCCTGCTGGGTCTTGACGCTCGCGCTGGACTGGAAGGTCGTAAAGTCCTGCGGCAACAGGCTTCGATATGCCACGTCAACCGCGCCGGTCGACATGGCGAGCTTGAGATCCACCGACGTCGTGTATCGGACGATCGTCACTTGGCTCATCTTCGGCGCCGTTCCATAGTAATTCGCGTTCGCCGTCAGCTCATACCGCTGGTGCGGGAGGTACTTCGAAAGTCGATACGGCCCGCTGGACACGACGACGTTCGGATAGAACCGGTCGTTCGTGAAGGACTTCGGGTTCACCGGCGTCGTGATCGTGAAGGCCAACAACGACACGAAGGGGGACCACTTCTGGCGCAAGGTCACCTTCACCGTTGTGTCGTCAACGATTTTCACGCCTCGGCTGGTGTAATTCGCGTAAGCGTTCGCTTGGATGGTGGCATTCGTCGCGGACGGCTTGAGTTTCAGAGCATCGAAGTACTCGTGGGCGCCGCTGATGTAGTCCAGCAGGAAAGCGGGCAGACCGTTCAGCTTCACGGCGCGGTCCCAGGAGTACTTCAGGACCGTGCTGTTGATTGCCGTCCCGTCTTCGAATTTGAGGTTCGCCCGCAGGTGCAAGGTATAGTTCAGCCCGTCCGAGCTGATCCCGCCATTCGCGAGGGTCGGCACGTCGGTCAGCAAGTCGGGGGTCAAGTTCGTCGTCCCCGGCACGTAGGTGACGAGCATCGCCATCGTATTTTGGATGATGTTGCCTGAGAAATAGTCATACGCGTCCGCCGGATCGAAACTGATCTCGTCGTCGGTCGTGCCCACGACGAGGACCTTCGACGGAGCGGGGGCGGTCAAGAGGACGTACGCCGCCGCGCCGCCTACGAGGAGGAGGACGATCACGACCACGACGATCGCAAGTAGTCTCCGGCTCGCCGCGCGCACTGGTTTTGCTGGCTCAGGTGTTCCCAAGTTCATCCGCCCCCTGTCCGTAACCCAACGCGGACAGCCGTCCGGCCACGGTATTCGGTGTGCGGTCTTAAGCGTTATCCAGCGGAGAATCGGGGGTTCGTCAGATGTCCAAGGTACTCTGCTTACCGGACGGTCGGCGCAAGCGCTGGATGGCCTTCTCCACCCGGTCGTGGGAGAATTCGCGCTCCTCACAGAGAAAGCGAAAGAGGGCTCGCTCGTCCGGGGATCTTGGAGCGGGGACCGATTCCGTCGACACGGGCGGGTTCGTGAAAAAACCCCGAATCGCTTCGATCTCCGCCGGCAACGCGGCGGACACTTCCGCCGGGGCATGATCGAGGGACTTCCATTCCCGAATCCGTTTGACCGCGGTCTTCGGGCCGATCCCTTTCACTCCCTCATTGAAATCCGTCCCCACGAGGATCGCGACGTCGATCAGCTGCTCTCGCGTGAGACCGAGGTGCTCCAAGTTCTCTTCAAGATCAAGGACCTCCGGAGGTACGGATCGGGAGCGACCCTGGCTCGGGAGGAATTCAGTCGAGCCGACGGCAAGGAATCGGACCATTCGCGGCGCCCCGAACAAGAGGGAGTCGTAATCCTTCGAACCCGCAGCCCACACGTCGCCGCGCTGCGTGAGGAATGCGGCCTGCGCCTCCCCTTCGCTCGGGGCTTGAATCCAAGGGACGCCCAGCAGGCCGAGGAGCGTCTTCGCTTCTTCCACCATCGGTCTCGTTAGTCGCGCAGTCATCACCGCTTTGGACCAAGCCGTCGCGGTGTCTCCTGAAGCGATGGCGGCCCGGTACTCGCGCTGCGACTTCTCGCGGACCTCGCGCCGCTTGCGGATCTCGGGCCATTTCAGCTCCGGAGGAGGGCCATCGAACACGAACACCGGACGAATGTCGTAGTCCACGATCAGGCGCGTGGTTCGGAACACGAGGCCGTTGAGGTGGGAGGTGATCCGACCCCGGGAATCCTGCAGTGGCGTCCCATCCCGAGTGCGCATAATCGACAGAAACTGGTACAGTTCCAGATTCCCATCGATCGCAATCGTGCGGCCGTGAAGCGCCTCGAGCGTCGTCGGATGGCGGACGACGATGGGTGTGAGGAGGACGCCCACCAGGCGTCCACGCCACGTCGGCCGTTAACCTTTGCGGCCGGCCCTTGGAAAGGAGGGTATGGCCGCGACACCTAGGCTGTTGGCGTGGAAAACGTCCACGCGTCTCGGTCCGCCGCAATCGCATCCAGCCGTGTGAGGGCCTCATCCTTCGGGAGGCTTAGGAAGAACTTGCCGACGTGCTTGCACAAGTCCTTTCGCCCCGCGAGCTTGCCCCAGTCTTCGCAATCGTGGACGATCGTCTTCGTCGCGGGATCCATCTCGACCCGGTACTCCTTGATCCGCGCCAGGATCAGTTCTCCCTCGCGGGTCACCTCGACGTCCTTGGAGTCGATTCGCTTCGCCCGGTCCAAACGATTCGGGTCCATGAGGCGACCGAGGGCTGCATCGACCTGGGCGTCCTTCGGCACCTCGGCCCCGAAATCCTCGAGGGTCACCGATCGCAAGCGGACGTCGGCGCGGAGGGCCTGCTTCCGGAATCCTTCGATCCGCTGCAACGCGCGCGCCTGGTCCTGGGTTTCGACGCCGAGCATGCGGAGGATCTGGATGCAATTCTCCGGCGCATAGCCATGGAAATGGTTGTTGAAAAATCCGAACACGGTTTGCGACTGCGAGGCGACCTGTTGAACCCGCGGGACCCAGCTCTTCAATTCGTCCTCGGAATAATGATAATTGTACCAGGGATCGGATCCGTGGCCGTGCCAACGGAGGTAGGCGGTCGGCGACGTCACGTGGAGGTCCGGCGGCAGCAGCGGTTCGTCGACGATCGTGTAGGCGACCCCGGTGGATTGCAAGAGATCGAACGCCTCCATCGTCATCCAGGTCTTGTTCCGCGGTTCGAGGGCGAACGTGAAGTCCCGCGGGAGGACGTCCAAGAACCGGTGGATGATCGGCTCGTTGAACCGCAGTCGCGGCGGTAGCTGTAGGAGCAATGGACCGAGCTTGCCCTGATCGAGCAGCGGGCGCATCAAATCGCAGTACGAGAGCAGGTCCTTGTCTGCGCCGGCGACGACGTCCAGGAGCCGATCGTGGGTCACG
>VBLS01000177.1 GCA_005878635.1 Methanobacteriota archaeon
TGCAGGTCGCGGGCGCGATGCTCTTTTCGACCCAGAACATCGGCAGCTGGTGCCTGTCCGATTCCGCCGTCTTCCGGATCGAATTGCGGCTGCAGGACATCTTCGTCGCGTCGCCCGTCGACAAGGTGCGTTACCTCTTCGGCATCGCCTTCTCGAACCTGATCCCCGCGATGCCCGCGATCGTCGTCCTCGGGATCATCCTCTCGATGGTGACGCCCGTCTCCCTGTTCGGATGGATCGTGTTGATCGCCTGCATTCTCACGATCTGGATCCTCTACTCCGCCATCGGCATCGCGGTCTCGAGTCGCCTGCGGAGCCAGCGCGAGGTCTGGCCCGTCGGGAATCTGATCTTCACGCTCCTCGGGATCCTCTCGCCCCTTTACTATCCGATCTCGCGGCTTCCCTCCGGATGGGGGGAGATCGCGAGGTTGCTGCCCGCGACGTACGCGGCCCTCCTGGTCCAAGGGGCGCTGGGACTCGAACCGTCCACGAATTTCGCGGTCGACGGAGGCCTCCTGATCCTTTCGGCGGCCGTGGGCCTCGTCGCGGCCTGGTGGCTTTACGAATGGAGGGAGCGTTAGTCTATGGCCGACCCTTCGCGATGGGTTGGATCGACGCGGCGATCGCGCTCCCGACCTCGCTGCATCGAGCCTTTCCGCCGAGGTCGTACGTGAGGGCCTTCCCCTCGCGCAAGTGACGCTCGACGGCGGCTTCGACCGCCACGGCCGCATCCCGGAGGGCCTTGTCCTTCTTTCTACGACCGAGCCAGTCGAGCATCATCTGGACCGCCAGGATCATCGCGATCGGATTGACTTCGTCGCGGCCGGCGTGCTTCGGGGCGCTGCCGTGAATCGGCTCGAACATCGCGTGCGCGTCGCCGATGTTGCCCCCCGCCGCCATGCCCATCCCGCCTTGGAGGACGGCGGCCAAGTCCGTCGCAATGTCCCCGAACACGTTGGACGTCACCGCGACGTCGTACGCCTCCGGCGAGCGAACCAGCCACTGCTGGAACGCATCGATGTACGCGTAGTCCCTCCGGATGTCGGGATACCTGGCCGCGACCTCATCGTAGATTCGTCGGAAGAGTTTGCAGCCGGCGGTCACGTTCGACTTGTCGACGCAGGTCACGCGGCGCGTCCGATCCGCCGGCGCGCCCGACCTCTGCTGGGAGAGTTCGAAGGCGAAACGGATCACGCGCTCGGCGCCTTTTCGGGTGATGATCCGGCTGTCCACCGCGAGCTCGTCAATCCCGCCGCGGGACAGGAACCCGCGAGCCGGCGTGTACAGCCCCTCGGTGTTCTCCCGGACGATGACGAAATCGACCTTGCCGGGCTCCCATACCTGCTTGAAACCGTCGTGGACCTTGTGCCGCACGTTCGGATAGAGTTTGGTCGGGCGGACATTCGCGTACAGGTCCAGCCCGAATCGGAGGCCGAAGACCACGCCGACGCCGGCGACCTCGCCGTTCGGAAGGGTCGCCTCCGGCAAACCGACCGCGCCGAGCAGGATCGCGTCCGCGGACTTGCAGGACTCGAAGGCGCCGTCGGGCCACTCGGCTCCGGTGTCGAGATAATACTGGCCGCCCGCGGGAAAGGGGATCGTCTCGAAGGAGAGGCCGAACGAGTCCTGGATCGCCTTCAGGACCTTCACGGCCTCTCGCATGACCTCGGGGCCGGTCCCATCCCCAGGGAGGAGGACCAGCTTGTACGCCATCGGGCCGGCGGAAGGTGGGAGCCAGCATAAGGGTTCGGAACGTCGGCGTGACGCCGGCGCAGGACGCCCACGGGCTCACGCTTCTCCTTGCATCCGATCCTCGGGAGACTCAACCGGTGCGCGGGGGGTCTTCAAGCGTCCCACTTGACGATGAAACTCTTGAGCCCGCTGTCCGGGACATCAAAGTACTCGGCGCAGTAGTTGAAATTCCCCGCCGGCAACGTCATGGCCGTGTTGTTTTGGAGCTGCAAGGCGCCCGTTCGGACAGAGCAATTTCCGGTGAGGACGTTCCCGTCGGCCTTGTAGAGCCATAGGCTGACATAGGGAGCTCGGAACGTATCCGTGAACGTCGGCGTCGCAGTCAGCGGGCCCGTCATCGTGATCGCACTCGAGGTGGGACTGCACCAGAAGGTCTCCTGACCATTCGTCCCCACCGTCACACCCGGCGGGTCGGCAACGGTGGGATCACAATTTCGCGTGATCGTCGCGCTGACGGAAACCCCCGGCATGTGATGATAGAACAACGTGACTGCGATTGCCGTCCCGATTCCCACCGTCATAGCCACGAGAAACGCCGCCAGAGTCAGCATCGATCTGTTTCGCTTGTTCACTCCACTCCCCCCTTCCAGACCCCTTAGAAAAAGGAATCCGAACTGGTCCGTCGAACGGAATTCCCGCTCGGCGCCATGCAGCAAGTGGTGGCCGCTCGCATATAGTTAACGTTCCACGACCATGATGTGGGTTGCCCGGCAACGGCACGGCCTCGTTTTCAGTAGCCAGAATCAAGGTCTCTTCGTCGAGAGGTCCGAGCGAATCTTCGCGACCAGGCCGCCCGCCTCCAGGATCTCGAGCACGTTCGGCGGCAGGGCGGTGAACCGCATGACCTGGCCATGCGGGATACGGACCTCTCCGCGGGCCATGTCGACCTCGATGACGTCGCCGGGTTGCACCTTCGCTCGCAACCCGGGGCATTCGAGGACGGGGAAACCGAGGTTGATCGCGTTCCGAAAGAAGATGCGGGCAAAGGAATTGGCGAGGATTCCTGAGATGCCGAGGGTCTTGAGGGCGACGGGGGCCTGTTCGCGGCTGGAGCCGCAGCCGAAGTTGTCCCCCGCGACGATCACATCCCCCGGTTGCACCTTGCTCGACCACGTCGGGTCCACGGCCTCGAACGCGTGCGCCGCGAACACCTTCGCGTCCGTCGTCCCGAGGTACTTGCCCGCGATGATATGGTCGGTCGACACGTCGTCCCCGAACGTCCACACGCGACCGCGGAACTCGCGGAGCATCGGTTTCCTCAAGGGGCGGGGACCAATAAAGCTGGCGTGAAGGCGCGAACCTGGCGAAGCCTTCCGGCCCCTTCAGTCGGAGGGACTAGACTTTTCGCGGATCCGTGATTTCTCCATGGATCGCGGAAGCGGTCACCGTCCAAGGAGAGGCGAGATACACCTGCGCCTGAGGCGACCCCATGCGGCCCGGATAGTTGCGGTTCGTCGAGGAGATGCAAACTTCGTCGCCCGCGAGGGTGCCGAGGTGGCCCCCGAAGCAGGGGCCGCAGGTCGACGAGGTGAATGTCGCACCGGCATCCATGAAGATCTCGATCAAGCCCTCCTCGAGTGCCTGGCGATAGATGATCTGCGAGGCGGGGGTGATCTGAAACCGGACGCCCGGTGCGACCTTCTCGCCCTTCAACAACTCCGCCGCGATGCGCAGGTCCTCGATCCGGGCGTTCGTGCACGAGCCGAGGAACGCGACGTCGATCTTGGTCCCCTGGACCTCTTCGACCGGTTTGAGGTTGGCGGGGTTCGAGGGACAGGCCACCTGCGGGCCCATGCCGTCGACGTCGAACGCAAAGGACTTCGCAAAAGTCGCCCCGTCATCGGACGAAATCGGTCGAAACGGGATGCCGTTGTGGGCCAGATACCGCTTCGTCGTCTCGTCGGCGGCGATCATCCCGACCTTCGCGCCCATCTCCGTCGTCATGTTGCACAGGACGAACCGCTCGTTCATCGGGAGGGCCCCAACAGTCGGGCCCGCGAACTCGACCGCGGCGTATCGGGCCCCGTCGTCCCCGGTCGTCCCGATCACCTTCAGGATCACGTCCTTGGCCCCGGTGCACCGACCGAGCGTGCCTCGGACGTCGACGCGAATCGTCTCCGGGACGCGCAGCCACAGACCGCCGGTCGCCATCACCGCGGCGGTGTCCGTCGCCCCGATGCCGGCCGCGAACGCGCCAAGGGCGCCCACCATGTTCGTATGACTGTCGCTTCCGATCACCAAGTCCCACGGATGAGCGTAGCCTCGCTCCGCGATGAGCTGGTGCACGATGCCATGGTCCCCGACGTCGTGGAATCGTTGGATGCCCTGCCTCCGGCAGAAGTCCCGGATCGTTTGATGCATCTTCGCGATCTCCGGCGTCGGCGGAGGGACCCAATGGTCCAACGTGACCACGATCTTCGTCGGGTCCCAGACCTTCGCGGTCCCGATCTCGCCGAAGGGGATCAGCGCCATCGCGAGCATCTCGTGCATGTACAACAGGTCGACGGACCCATCGACGATCTGGCCCGGTCGAACGGATTCGTTTCCGCTCGCCTTCGCAAGGATCTTCTCCGACATCGTGAGCGGCGGCATCGTCCGATGTACCTCATCCCCGACGCGGCTCATAAAGCTGGTTCAGCAAGTTGCGAGAGGATCCGACGACGATTCGCCGAACCGGCCCGATGACGCGGCGTCCGCCGGGACCAAGGCTAAAAGGCAGCGAGGCTTCGGCCCGCCGTGAATCCCCGACTCGTCCGGGGCGCGGCGTTCGCCATGCTCTGCGTCATCTGGGGCTCGACCTGGCTCGCGATCCGCATCGGGCTGCAGGGAGCTCCGCCATTCCTCGCGGCGTCCCTCCGGTTCTTTGTCGCTTCGGCGACCTTGGCGGTCCTCGCGCTGCCGTTCCGTTCGAAGTGGCCCGCGAACCGGACGGAATGGAAGCTCGTCGTCTTCGTCGGCCTCGTCCTCTTCACCGCGGACTACGGCCTCATCTACTGGGGAGAGAACAACGGGGTCGAAAGCGGTCTTTCGGCAATCCTGTTCGCGACGTTGCCGCTCCTGACGGCCGTCGTCGCAAACGCCTTGCTCCCCGGAGAGCGACTGACCGTCCAGAAGCTCGCGGGCATCGGCTTGGGATTCGGGGGCATCCTCCTAATCTTCCGCGGGCAGATCGCCACCGCGGGCGCGGACAAGGCCTTTCCCATGATCGCGATCGTGCTCTCCGCGACCTGCGCCGCGGTCGCGACCGTGGCCCTCAAACGCTGGGGAGCCGAGGCGGACCCGGTAACGTTCAACGCCGGGGCGATGGCGGTCGGAGCCGCGAGCCTGGCCGCGCTCTCCGTCACGGCGAGGGAAACCTGGCGCGTTCCCTCCTGGCCGGAAGGGATCGGGGCGATCCTGTTCCTCGCCTTGGCCGGGTCCGTCGTCACGTTCGTCACCTGGCAATGGCTCCTCAAGACCGCGGAGGCCACGTCCTTGTCCTTCGTCGCCCTCATCACTCCCATCACCGCGATCCTCCTCGGGGCCACCGTGGGGAACGAAACGTTCGACGCCGTGGATCTCATCGGCTCCGCGATCGTCCTCGGCGGAATCTACGTCTCAATCTCTCGCCGAGTCGCGCTCGTGGGGCGTGCGGTGTCCGCGCGATCCGCAGCGGCTTCCGCGAATCCGATCGACCCGCCGGACCGGCCGAGCTAGCCGAGGTCAGGACTTCGGCCGCTGGCGGGCCGCGATCCCCGCCTTCCGGGCGAGGGACCAGAACTCCTCGTCGGTCACGCCGCGTTGGCGCTCGACACGGTCCCGAAAGGTCGCGATGAACGCCTGTTGGTCCTTCTTCGACCGCGCTTCCGCGAAATCTTTGATCAGGGAGACGAGTCGCAGGACCTCTTCCGGCGCGGCCTCGATTCCGGCGGATCGAAGTTTCTCGGCGACGGCCTGCGACCCGGTGTGCTTTCCGAAGACGAACGTCCGCTGTCGCCCGATTCGCTCGGGTTGAATCGGCTCGTACGTCGCCGTGTGCTTGATGACGCCGTGCGCGTGGATGCCGGACTCGTGGGCGAAGGCGTTGTGGCCGACCAAAGGCTTCCCGACGGCCACCGGGATGCCGCTCAGCCGTTCGACGAGCTGGGATAGCTCGTAGAGTCGGGAGACGTCGATCCCCGTGTCGAATCCGTACAGGGACTCGAGCGCGAGGACGAACTCCTCGAAGCTCGCGTTGCCGGACCGTTCTCCGAGGCCGTTGACGCAGGTGTGGGGCACCTCCACGCCTTCTTCGACCGCGGCGAGGCTGTTCGCCACGGCGAGTCCGAAGTCGTTGTGCCCGTGGAACGACAGTTGCGTGGGGATGAGCCGCTCCTTCAGTCGACCGAAGAACCACCGGATCCCGGGGGGCGTCATCACGCCGACCGTGTCGCAGACCACGGCCCGATGGGCCCCCGCCTCGGTGCAGGCATTGTACAAGTCGACGACGAAATCCAGGTCCGCGCGGAACGTGTCCTCCGTGACGAACGAGACCGCGACGCCGTGGGCGACGGCATATTCGGTCTCGCGGACGGCGACCTCTTTCACCTGCTCCCTCGTCATGCCGAGCTTGTGCCGGATGTGGAGGTCCGAGCCGGCCGTGAAAAGCGCGATCTCGTCCACGCCGCAATCGATGCAGGCCTCGACGTCCTTCCGGACGGTCCGCGCAGCCGCCATCACCGTCGCATCGAGCCCTGCGTCCGCAATCGCACGGACTGCGCGCGCTTCCTCCTTCGAGACGACGGGAATCCCGACGTCCATGATGGGGACGTGGATCTCGTCGAGGAATCGGGCGATCTGGACCTTCTCCTCCGGGCTATAGGCGACGCCCGGCGTCTGCTCGCCATCGCGGAGGGTCTCCTCCCAGATCTCGATTTTCTTGGGCAGGTGACGGGCGAGGCCTTCCTCGATCAGGTAGTTGTGGACCAGGCGTTCCTCCGGGATGGCCGCTCCCCCGTGTCCTCCTCTGCGTAAGGCCCCGGGATGCCTTGAACCTCACGCGTCGTCGAATTTATCGTCGCCGCGGCGCTTGGCCGGTCGTTGACGCGCCCCATCAAGTCCGGGCTCGAATTCGAGGCCTCGTTTCCAGTGAAGGGGCGGATCTTGCAAGCGATCATGTGCGAATGCGAGGAAGAGGGCGAGATCCGCATCCGCATTTCTCGCGACCCCCAGAAAGGATGGTCGTACGATCCGAAGGATCCGAAGACCTTCCTCGACGTGCACGCGTACGACCCGCGGGAGACTTACGCCAAGGTCCGGGCTGGCGAATGGGCGGACGGGCGGGTCATTTGTTACGGCTACCTCAAGCGCGTCCGCGCACGCCGAATCGAGATGATCGGTTCGGTCCTCGCGAGCGGCACGCGCCTCACGGGGGCGGTGCACGTCAACGAGGCGGTCGAGATCGACTTCGGCCTCTTCCGGTCGATCCTCTCCTTCGAGAGCGAGGAGCAACGCCGCAAGATCCTCAAGGACGCGGGCATCCGGGACGGCTCCTTCGTGGTCACGGATGTCGGCGTGGACTTGGAACTCAAGCGATGGGGACCGCGGGAAACCGTCCTCCGGAAAGGTTGACGATCCCGCGCTCCGGCGACCGCCGACGCTAGCTCTTGCCGCGCAACTTCGCGATGGCCGCCCGGTACTCCTCGTCCCACAAGAGTTGGACGGCGTGTTGAGATTCCAGTAAGAAGCGATTCCGATACGGTTTCTCGTCGCCTTCCGCGAGGGTCCGCTTGATGGCCTTCACGGCCGACCGAGGCTTCTCTGCGAATGCGTCCGCGAGGGCCCGCGCCTGAGGGATCGCTTCGCCGGGGGCGGTCAAGTGGTCGACGATGCCGAGGCGGAGCGCGTCGAGGCCGGGGAGTTCTTTCCCCGACACCAGGAGTTCAAGCGCCATCGAACGGCCGACGATCTTCGAGAGCCGGGCCGTGCCTCCATGGCTCGGCATCCAGCCGATCCGTGCCTCGGGATGCGAGAAGA
>VBLS01000178.1 GCA_005878635.1 Methanobacteriota archaeon
ACAAGCTGGACTGACATGTGCCGCATGCTCGGGGTCGTCAGCCGCAAACCCGCGCCGGTCGACACCTTGATGGCCTTCCGCCAGCTTGCGGACACCGGGCGCAACTACCGGGACTTCGGTTGTCCACAACCGAACCCCAAATCCGGCCATCCCGATGGGTGGGGCATCGCATGCCTCGGGGCGGAGGGCGAGTTCTACGCCCGAAGTGCCGCCAAGGCGACGGTGGATCCCAAGTACGAGGAGGCCGTGAAGCGGCTCGTACGGGTCTGCAGCCCCCCGCTGTCGCTGCTGGTCCATCTTCGATATGCTTCGAAGAGGGATACGATCCAGGAACAATACGCGCACCCGTTCCGTCGGGAGGTCGACGGCCGGGTGACCTTCTTCGCCCACAACGGCGAGATCGAGGGGTTCGGCCTGCAAGATGGGAAGATCGACACGCAATTGATCTACGATCGGTTCCTGGACTCCTTGGGGACGGAGGCCCGTCCGCTGCCCGAATTCAAGCAGGCCGTGGCGAAGGCCAAGGCCGCCATCGACGCGGAGTTCCCGCGGAAGGTCGAGTCCTACACGTTCCTGATGCTCGACGGAGGCCGCTTGATCGCCCACCGCGACGCCAGGACGTGCGTGCCGTACTACACCCTCCACGAGACCTCGACCGAGGACATGCGGGTCGTCTGTTCCGAAGTCCTCCCCACCTTGCCGGGCCGATGGCGGATGCTCCGGAATGGCGAGTTTTTCGAGGTCCCGGGCTGATCGCTCGCCTATTCTATCACCACGGGAGAAATGTTCCGTTCGCGGCGATACCATCAAAGACCGCCCGCGCACCGCGCCAAAAACGCGACCCTGGCCATCAAGGAAAGGATTAATATAAGCCCTGTTTCGTATGCATGCTGTTCTTCTTGCGGGGGAGGACTGCTTAGAGTGCGTGAGGTCGAGATTACAACGGCATGTCCGGAGTGCCGTGGAGACCACTTGATCCGGGACTATTCGCGCGCCGAGATCGTCTGCGAGGACTGCGGACTCGTGCTGGACGACATGATCATCGACGAAGGTCCGGAGTGGCGGGCCTTCGATTCGGAGCAGAGGGAATCCCGCGAGCGGGCCGGGCCGCCGAGCACGATCATGGCCCACGACAAGGGCCTGTCGACGTCGATCGGCTGGCGGAACAAGGACGCCTACGGTCGACAGATCCCGCACAAGTCGCGGGCCCAGATCTACCGCCTGCGGAAGTGGCAGCACCGGATCCGCACATCGAAGAGCGGCGAGAGGTCGCTCGCCCAGGGCCTGACGGAGATCAACACGATGGCCTCCAAGATGGGTCTCCCGCGGCATGTCCGCGAGAGCGCCGCGGTCCTGTACCGGCGGGCGTCGACGAAGAACCTCGTGCGCGGCCGATCCATCGATGAAGTCGTCGCCGCGACCCTATACGCCTCGTGCCGCCAGTGCGGCGTTCCGCGGACCCTTGACGAAATCGCCTCCAAGTCGAGCGTGGACCGGAAGTCGATCGGCCGGACCTACCGCACCCTCGTCCGCGAACTCGGACTCCGGCTGCTCCCGCAGAGCCCGCGGGACTACATCGCACGGTTCTGCAACCGCCTGGAACTCGACATGGACGTGCAGCGAAAGGCGAAGGAGATCCTCGACAAAGTCGAGAAGGACGAACTCGCGTCGGGCGTCGCGCCGAGCGGCGTCGCGGCCGCGACGATCTACATCGCGGCGATCCTCTCCGCCAAGCCGTGCACCCAGAAAGAGGTCGCCGAAGTCGCTGGCGTCACCGAGGTCACGATCCGGAATCGGTACAAACGCATCTCCGTCGCCATCGGCATGGTGAAGTGACCAAGTCCTAGGGGCGGGCGGCTGGCTGGGACAACCCCCTCACTCAGTGAGAGTCCGGTCCCGTGAGGGGCACCATAGGCGGGCGCTTCCGGAAATACAGGACGAGCAGCGCGGTTCCCGTCGCGGGTAGTCCGATTCCCCCAGCCAGGGCGGTGACGTAGATTGGATTCTGATCGAGAAACGCGATCTGCATTGTGTACGAAACGTTCGAGTGACTGAAGGCGACGAGTCGTGCGATCCATCCGGGGAACCGGACCATGGAATGGTTGCAGACGAGATCCGCTCGGATTCCTGCGCGGTCTAGATTCGCGGCGAGGGACTCGTTGAAAAGCATCTCCTGTTGGTCGGGGGGAAGGCGGCGGTAGCCGGGATCGGCCTGGAGCTGGGCCGAAGTTGCCGCCTTTACTCCGTTGAAGGCCTGCCACTCCTCGGAGGAGAAGAGATAAACGGAAACGCCGCAGGCGGGAGAGGCGAGACGAGCCTCTACCGCGAGTCTTCCAGCGCTGGAAATCTCGCGATCGGACCAGCCGGACGCGGTCGCCTCAATCGCCTCCTCCTGGACGAGAATGAGTGGAAAGACCAGCGATAGAACCAGGAGCAGGGAGCCCGCGACGACCAAGGCGACTCGCAGTGCGAGTTTGGAATCAAGGCGAGACGGTTTCCGCCCGCCTTCGATTGACGTATCAGGCGAGGAGGACAACAATTCGGAACGGGCGTGATTGGTCTTGAATTCCTCGGCCAGAAGCTCGGGGTCGCTCCCCGTAAGGTTTAAAGTAGTGCGGCCCTTCAGAATGTACTCGCGGTGAGTCGTTGGTCTCCGAGACGATCGAGAAGGGCGACATCGTTTGGCTCGAGTACGACGCCCGGACGATTAACCCGAACGGGACGCAGACTCTTTTCGACACGACCCACGAGGAGGTCGCGAAGAAGGAGGGCAAGGTCGATGAGAAGAAGGTCTACATCGAGACCCCCGTCGTCGTCGGGAAGGGCCGGCTTTTCGAAGGCCTCGACGTCGCGCTCGTCGGCGCCAAGATTGGCGAGGTGAAGGAGGTCATCATCCCCGCGGACAAGGGGGCCGGGGCTCGCGATCCGCGGCTCGTCGAACTGCGGACGGAGCGGGAATTCCTCCGTCAAGAGATCAACCCCGAGGTCGGGATGGAGGTCTTCATTAGCGGCAAGCACGGGATCGTGACGGCCGTCAGCGCAGGCCGCGTCCGCGTCGACTTCAACAACCCGCTCGCGGGGAAGACCCTCAAGTACGTCGTCAAGCCGACCCGCAAGGCCCAGACCCCGGAGGAGCGCGTCCGCGCGGTAATCGACCTGGACTATGGCTTGGGGGACCAATTCAAGATCCATCTGAAGGACGGGAGCGCGGAGATCCGGCTTCCCGACGTCTGCAAGACGGACGAGAAGTGGTTCGTCTCCAAGTTCCGCGTGGTCGCCGACCTCCGGGAATTGACCGAGCTCAAGACGATTCAATTCCTCGAGGAATATGAAAAGAAGGAGGCCAAGGCGGAGCCCGCGACGCCGGTGAAGGCCGAAGCCCTCGCGACCGAGGAAAAACCCGCGTCCGCTTCGGATACGAAGCCGAGGAGGAGGGCGACCGCGACGAAGGCGAAGCCGAAGGCACCGAAGGAAGAACCTCCGACGGAGCGAGAAAAGACCCCCGAGGAACTCTAGTCCTCGATGGGTTCCAGACAACCTTCGGTGCGTCCCGCCGAAGCTTTAATGGCCGACTTAGCCCGTCGTCGCCGTGCTCGGGTCGCCTAGCATGGATAGGGCACCCGCCTCCTAAGCGGGTTATCTGGGGTTCGAATCCCCACCCGAGCGTCCTGTCGCCGGTGCGTCCTCTCGACGGGTGCCTCATTCACGATGACTTGCGGGAACTCGTGGGCAACAGCTTTCGCGCCGCAGCGTTCGGGTCCAAACGCCGCGACGCGACGTCTTCGGCCATCCGCTCGAAGTCCCGGCCGGATGCGGATCCGGCCTCCACTTCGCGGGCGAGGAGGCGCTGCGCGTTCTCGAGGATCTCGAGTCGGGCGCGGGCGATCTCGCGCTTCTTCCGGAGGCCGGTCTCGTCCAAGAACGCGGCGTGCCTCATCAGGGCGTCCGCCAATTCATCGATCCCGCGGCCCTCGATCGCCGCGGTCCGGATGATCGGCGGGGTCCAGCCATCGCGCGCTTCGAGCTGAAACTTCAGATTCGCGACGAGGACGTCCGCGTTCCCGAGGTCGACCTTGTTCACGACGTACACATCGCCGATCTCCAGGATCCCCGCCTTCATCGTCTGGACGGCGTCGCCGGTCATCGGCATCTCGACGACGACGGTCGAGTGGGCCCTCGTCGCGATCTCCACCTCGCTCTGACCCGCGCCGACGGTCTCGACGAGCACGAGGTCCATTCCGAGCGCGTCCAAGACCCGGACCGCATCGAACGTCGCGAGGGCCAAGCCGCCCGCGTGACCCCGCGTCGCCATCGACCGGATGAAGACGCCCGGATCGACGCCGGTGTCGGCCATGCGGATTCGGTCCCCGAGGACCGCTCCGCCCGTATACGGCGACGTCGGATCGACGGCCACGACGCCGACTTTCCTTTCCCGGCCGCGAAGGGTCCGGACGAGGCGGTTGATGAGGGAACTCTTGCCGACGCCGGGCGGTCCGGTGAATCCGACGACATGGGCCCGGCCCGTGTGCGGGTGGATCCGGGCGACGGCTTCGGTCGCCTCCGGCTCGTCGTCCTCGATCAGGGAGATGAGCTTCCCCGCGGCGCGCTTGTCACCCTTCAGGAGGGAATCGACGAGGCCAGGGACCGGATCCCGCGGGCGCGCCGCGGTCCCCTTCCGGGCCGGCACCCGCTCACGCCCCTTCGCCCGCGGTCTCGAAGAAGGCGACGATTTCCCGGAGCGGCGTCCCAGGGCCGAACACGACCTTGATGCCGGCCTTCTTGAGCTTGGGGATGTCTTCCTCCGGAATGATCCCGCCGCCCGCGACGAGGATGTCGCCCGACTTCCGTTTCTTGAGGAGCTTCACGACCTCCGGGAACAGGGTCATGTGAGCGCCGCTGAGGCACGAGAGGCCGATCGCGTCGACGTCCTCCTGGATCGCGGCCTCGACAATGTCCTCCGGCGTCTGCCGGAGCCCGGTGTAGATGACCTCCATGCCGGCATCGCGCAACGCGCGGGCGACGACCTTGGCCCCACGGTCGTGGCCGTCGAGTCCCGGTTTCGCGATCAGGACGCGGATCTTCTTCGCGATCGGACCACCTCAATAGAGGAGCGGTTCCTCGTAGGCGCCGAAGACTTCGCGCATCACGTCGCAGATCTCGCCGAGCGTCGCCTTCGCCCGGATCGCGTCGAGGAGGAACGGCATCGTATTGTCGTCCGATTCGCACGCCTTCCGGAGGCGGTCGAGCGCGGCGGCGTGCTTCTTCGAGTCCCGCGTCCGGCGAATCTTGTTGAGACGGGCCGTCTGGGCCTTGAGAGACGCCTCCGAAACTCGAAGGACCTCGAACTCCGGCTGTTCGTCCACGACGAAGTCATTGACGCCGACGATCACCCGCTCGCGGTCCTCGATCTCCCGCTGATACCGGTATGCGGAATTCGCAATCTCCTGTTGGAAGAACCCTTTCCGGATCGCGGGGATGACGCCGCCGAGCCCCTGGATCCGGTCGAAATATCGGTAGGCCTCTTCCTCGAGTTCGTCCGTCAGGGCCTCGAGGAAATACGAGCCGCCGAGCGGATCGACCGTGTTCGGGACGCCGCTCTCGTGGGCCAGGATCTGCTGCGTCCGGAGGGCGAGGCGGGCGGCCGCTTCGTTCGGAACCTGGTACGCTTCGTCGTACGCATTCGTATGGAGGGATTGCGCTCCGCCGAGGACGGCGGCGAGGGCCTGGACCGTCGTCCGGACGAGGTTGACCTCGGGTTGCTGGGCCGTCAGGCTGACGCCGGCGGTCTGCGCGTGGAACCGGAGGAGCCAAGACCGCGGGTTTTTCGCGCCGAAGGTATCCCGCATCTCCCGCGCCCAGATCCGCCGGGCGGCGCGGTACTTCGCGATCTCCTCGAACAGGTCGTTGTGGGCGTTGAAGAAGAACGAGAGGCGGTTCGCGAAGTCGTCCACCTTGAGACCGCGGTCGATGCCCCACCGCACGTACTCCATGCCGTTCGCCAACGTGAAGGCCAGTTCCTGTCCCGCGGTGGCGCCGGCCTCTCGGATGTGGTATCCGCTGATCGAGATCGTGTTCCACAGCGGCACCTCCTTCGCCCCGAACTCGAACGTGTCGACGACGAGGCGCATCGACGGCTCCGGCGGGAAGATCCACTCCTTCTGCGCCTGATACTCTTTGAGGATGTCGTTCTGGATCGTGCCGCGCAACGAGGAGAGGGGCGCGCCCTGAGCCTCGGCCGCGACGAGGTACATCGCCCAGATCGCCGAGGCGGGGCTGTTGATCGTCATCGACGTGCTGACGGCTCGCAGGTCGATCCCCGCGAAGAGGATCTTCATGTCCTCCAGCGACGAGACGGCGACCCCGCAGGTCCCAAATTCCCCCTTCGCTTCGGGGGCGTCCGTGTCATACCCATAGAGAGTGGGCATGTCGAACGCGACGCTGAGCCCGGTCTCGCCGTGACCGATGAGATACTTGAACCGGCGGTTCGTGTCCTCGGCGCCGCCGAATCCGGCGAACATCCGCATCGTCCACAGGCGACCGCGGTACATCGTCGGGTGGATGCCGCGGGTGAAGGGGAACTCGCCGGGCTTTCCGAGCCGATCCTCGTCCGTCTTCCCCGCGAGATCGAGGGGCGTGTACAACCGTTTCACGGGACGGCTCGAGGTGGTGAGAAATTCCGCGCGACGTTCGGGGAGGGACTTCAGGGCCTCCCGGAGGGTCGTCTCCTCCCACCGTTTCAGCTCTTTGTCGAGGGCCTTCCGATCTTCGTCGGCCCGCATGAACGCCTCGGAGGCTTTCAAACGCCCGCGCCTTATAAGATGGTTGCGCCGGGGGACTCGATCATCCGGCCTGGCTCGACTCGACGATCGTCTTCGCGAGGCCTTGGAAGGCCTGCTCGACATTGTCGCCGGTCTTCGCGGACGTGTAGAGGACCGGGCATTCGTAGGACCGGAGGATGTTCGCAGCGTCTTCCGGGTTCACTTCCCGCCGCGCGGTCAGGTCCGTCTTGTTGCCGAGGGCGTAGACGGGGATCGGGCCGACCGAGTCGCGGACTCCGTCGATCCACTTCGACAGGTCGCGGAGCGAGGCTTGCCGGGTCGTGTCGAAGACCGCGAGGACTCCCTTCGCGCCGTGGAAGTACGCTTCCTTGAACAGTTGGAGGAACGTGCGCTTGCCCATGATGTCGAGGATCATCATGTCGACCTGGACGGGGCGGCCCTGCATCGAGCCGAGCGCGACCGTCTTCTTGGAGACGACGGCGCCGAGGGTCCGGATGTAGGTCTCGTCGAAGGCCCCGGACACGAACCGGTGGATGAGGCTCGTCTTGCCGACGCCCTCCTCGCCAACGAGGCAGATCTTGAACTTGAACGTCTTCTGCTCGGGCTCCACGGACGGCTTCCGCATCATGGTACGCGCGGTACCCGGGCGGGGGGTTATCAAGCCAGCGGCCCGATTTTCAGTTTCAGGAACGGACCGGCTCGAACCCTTCGATATCGGTGATTGCCCCGACCCGATCGCCTCGCGCCTTGAGTTTCGCGCGGACGGCCAAGCCGACCCGGGCCTTCGCGGGAGGGACGAGGAGTCGATGGACCAAGCCCCCGCGAATTCCTTCGAACGTCACGAGGGCCCAGACCTGGGGACGGGATAGCGGCGTCCCCCGTCGATCCAGGTGAGCCATCGTGACGGCGGCGACGCGGCCCTCCGGCGGCACGTCCACGAATTCGGTGAGCTCCAAGAAGCAGTCCTCGCAAAAGAGGCGCGGCGGGAGGTAATCGAGGCCGCAGGCGGTGCAGCGGGAGGCGAGCATCTTACCGTCGTCCCGGAGGGCGACGAAAAATCGCTCACCCGCGACCCCGGAGGTGTAGATGTAGTCCGCCTCCACGTTCCCCTCCCACTGGCGGAACCGCCGGGCGTCCGTGGTCCGCTCGAGGAACGTCATTTCGCATCCTTCCTCAGAGGCCCGAAGTGACGGATGTCGAGGACGCTGCCGCGGCGTTCCTCCCAGGGCTTCCAGACCGCCTTCACGCGCATCCCGATCCGGATCTCGTCCTTCGTCATGTCGCCGAAGTAGTGCATCATCCCCATCTTCGGG
Source organism: Methanobacteriota archaeon (assembly GCA_005878635.1). Lineage (GTDB taxonomy): Archaea > Thermoplasmatota > Thermoplasmata > RBG-16-68-12 > RBG-16-68-12 > RBG-16-68-12. Next base: position 8,093 of record VBLS01000178.1, read on the forward strand.
GACGCCCCGTCGAGGCTCACGACGCCGACGAGGATCGGATCCGGGATCCGCTTCGCGTCCGTGTCGAGGTAGGAAATCGAGAAAGTCTCGATCGTCCCGGTGTCCTGGATGTACGTCCATTCGTCGGTCGGGCGGAAACAAACCTCGCAGAACATCCGCGGGGGAAAGAGGATCCTCTTGCACGAGCGGCAAGTGCGCGCGATGAGCCGTCCGTTCTGCAGCTCCGCGAGGAACCGGGACATCGCCTCGCCGGCCGACCAGGCGTACTTCGCGTTCGGCCGGAACCGGGTCTGCGTCACCTTGCCTTCGTTCAGGTCCGCGGCGCTCAGCTCGACGCCCGGCCACTTCGTGATGCGTTGGGTCAAGACGACATCACCACCACAGAGGCATGAGATCCCCCCAGGCCTGTGCCACGCCGGTGTGGACCTCGTGCGGGATCTGCCGCTTGCCGGCCTGGTTCGTGAGCTGCCAAAAGAGTTCCCCGATCTTCTGGCCCATCGTCGCGGCGATCGGGTTGCCGACGCCCATCAGGCCTCCCGAGGGACAGACGGGCAGGTCCCCGTCCCGCTCCGTGACGCCCTCGCGGGTGAGGATCGGGGCCTCGCCTTTCTTCGCGAGCAGCAGGCCCTCGAGGTGATGGAGCTCCTTGTAGTCGAAGGGGTCGTACGGCTCCGCGAAGTCGATCTCCCTCCGCGGGTCCGAGATCTTGGCGCGCTTGTAGGCGGTCTGCGCGGCCCGGGCGACGTACTCCGGGAAATAGAGGTCGCGGTCGGTCCACATCGTGGAGTCGATGCACCAACCGACGCCGGACATCCACGCGCGGTCCTTGATCTTCCGCCGGCGGATGAAATCCTCCGAGGCGAGGACGATCGCCGAGGCCCCGTCGCTGGGGGGGCTGATGTCGAGCCGTTGGACCGGCCACGCCATGACCTCGCTGTTCAGCACGTCGTCGACCGTGATCTTCGGATCCGCAAGCTGCGCGCATGGATGCCCGACCGCGTTGCGCTTGTTCTTCACCGCGACGCGGGCGATGTCCTCCTTCTTCACGCCGTGGACGTGCATGTAGCGGTTCATCTCCATCGCGAAGATCCACACCAGGTTCGGCCGCAGCGGACGGTCGAGGATCGGGTCCCAGATGTGGGCGAAGACGCTCTGCGGGTGCGGCTGGCAGGAGGACATCTTCTCCTCGTTCACGACGAGGACCGCGTCCGCGAGGCCCGAGGCCACGTGCCACCATCCCGCGATCGAACTGAATACGCCGGTCCCGCCGCCGGTGAAGACGCGCGTGTACGGCTTCCGGTAGCCGCCGCAGCCGTCGAGGAGGTATTCGCCTTTCATGTGGACGCCGTCGAACGCGTCCGGCGCGGTCCCGTTGACGACCATGTCGATGTCCGCCCGGGTCAGGCCCGCGGAGTCGAGGGCCATCTTGGTCGCCTCGAAGCACATCTCCTTGCCCGTCTCCTGGAGGCGACGACGGAACAAGGTCATCCCGGCCCCGATCACTCCGACCTTCCTCATTGGCCGACCCCCAGGACCGCGACCGCCCCCGTCGCGGACGGAATGTACCGCCAAGATTGCGCGACGCCGACGCGCACGCCGTCGATCTGATGGCTTCCGGCGTCGCCCCGGAGTTGGAGGGCGACCTCGGCGGCCCGATGCAGGCCAGTCGCCTCGAAGACGTTCCCGCATCCGAGCGACCCGCCGGCCACGTTGACGGGCAACGCCCCACCGGGATCGTAGCCGCCCTTGAGGACCGTGCGGCCGGCTTCCCCCTTCTTCGCCAGCCCCACCGCCTCCAGGTGCTGCAGCTCTTTGTAGGAGAACCGGTCGTCGACCTCGGCGAAGTCGATCTCCGTCGCGGGACGTCGGACCTTCGCGAGGCGATAGGCCATCTCGGCCGCGAGTTGGGCGTACGCCGCCTGGGTCCAGTCGCGCGTCTCGAGGGTCGGCGAATCGCTCGCCCATCCGATGCCGCGGATCCAGACGGGATTCGCGTGGCGTCGCCTCGCGGCCGCTTCCGACGCGAGGACGAGCACGACGCCGCCGTCGGCGGGGGCCGCAATGTCGAGCGCTCGGAGCGGGGCGAAACGTTCCGCGGACGAGAGGACCTGCTCGGCATCCACTTTAGCGGCATAGGCCGCGAGCGGATTCCGGAGCGCGTTCGTGCGGTTCTTGGCGACGACCGCGGCGAAGGCCTTCACCGAGGTCCGAGTCTTCCGGACGAAAGCATCGGCCTCGAGGCCCGCGATCAGGAACGGGTGGCCTCCGAGCGGCTTGTTCCAGATCGGATCGAGGCCGTGCTCGATGATCCCTTCCAGGGTCAGGATGTCGGACGCTTTGCTGTGCGCTTCGACGACGGCGATGTCGATGAGCCCGGTCTGGATCTGCATGAACGCGTTCGCGAGGCCTTGCAGGCCGTCCCCGGTCACCGTGCAGACAGGCCGGAGGGCGCCCCCGAGCTGATCCGGCGTGAACTCATCGAAGATGCCGAAGCCCTCGTAGTAATCCTCGGCGCACGTGACGAACGAATCGACCTCCGTCCGCGGGTCGACGCCCGCGTCCGCGTAGGCGCGCGAGGCCGCCTCGAACATGAGTTCCTTCCAGCTGTACTCGGGCGTCGACGGACGAAACGCCGTCATGCCCACCCCGATGATCCCGACCCGCATGCAGTCCGGCCCCCGATTCGACGCTGATTCCGGGGAAATCGCGACCGCACAAAAGACTGTCGCCATCGGGCACGCAAGGGCTTAAGGCGAGTCGCGTCGATGGTTCCCGCGGAAGGGGTTCGGCTGCCTCTCTACTACTTCGATATCGAGACGACGGGGGACGATCCGCAGCAGGACCGGATCGTGACCGCCCAATACCAGCCGCTCGCGGACGACCTCTCCGCGGTCGGACCCTTCCAGGTCATCGCGGAGTGGGAGTGGGGCGAGAAGCAGGTCATCCAGATGGCCCTCGACAAGGGGGTGCTCGAGCCGACCTGGGACTTCGTGCCGGTCGGGAACCGGCTTCGCTTCGACCTGACCTTCCTGATCGAGCGGGCGACGAAGTGGAACCTGATCGAATGGGACCTCGCGAAGCTGAAGTACTTCTGGTTCACGAAGCCCTACGTGGACCTGGGGCCGATCCTCGTGATGCTGAACCGCGGTTCTCTCGCGGGATCGAGCTTGCACAATTTCTCGGAAAAGGAGAGGGGGTCCCGAATCCCGCGGATGTACCTCGCCGGTCGATTCCCCGAGATTATCGAGTACGTGACGAAGGAGCGAAACGCGGCGCTCGACCTGCTCCAAGAAGGACGGGACGTCCTCGGGGCGATGGGCGACCAACGCCGCCGGGCGCCAAGTGCCCCCGATCCGGCGTGAATCGAATCCTCCGAAGCCGTCCAACGCGAAGCCCTAAGAGACCGTCCGCGGTTATGCCGTCCGGAAGGGACGATGGACTTCGAATTGGATTCTGAACATGAGATGATCCGACAGACCGTCCACGACTTCGCCGAGAAGGAGGTCCGGCCGGTGGCGGCCCACGTCGACAAGACCGGCGAGTTCCCGAGGGCCACCGTCGCGAAGATGGGGGGCCTAGGCTTCCTCGGCGTCGCCATCCCTACGGAGTATGACGGAGCGGGACTCGATGCGCTCGCCCTCGCAATCGGCATCGAGGAGATGGCCCGGGTCTGCGGATCGCATGCCCTGATTATGGCGGCGCACAACTCCCTCTGCACCGGGAACATCTGGCTCGCCGGAAGCGAGGCCCAGAAGCGGAAGTACATCCCCGACCTCGCGAGCGGCCGGAAGATCGGCGCATGGGCGTTGACGGAACCGACGAGCGGGTCCGATGCGGCCGCGATGAAGACCGCCGCGAAACGGAAGAAGGACGAGTGGGTCCTCAACGGGACGAAGACCTTCTGCACCAACGCTCCGGTCGCCGGGACTTTCGTCATCCACGCGGTCACGGACCCGACGAAGGGGACGCGCGGGATCAGCGCGTTCATCGTGGAGCGGGGCAATCCTGGCCTCTCGATCGGGAAGGTCGAGGACAAGCTCGGCGTCCGCGGGAGCGCAACGTCGCAGGTCATCCTGAGCGACTGTCATTTGCCGAAGGACGCGATGCTCGGCGCCGAAGACGACGGATTCGTCAACGCACTGAAGATACTCGACGGAGGCCGGATCGGAATCGGGTCCATGGCCGTCGGGATCGCCCAAGGCGCTTTCGAGGAATCCGTGAAGTACGCGAGGGATCGGGTGCAGTTCTCCAGGCCGATCGCGGAGCACCAGGCGATCCAGTTCATGCTCGCCGACATGGCGACGCGGATCGACGCGTCGCGGGCCTTGGTCCGGAGGGCGGCGTGGTTGAAGGACCGCGGCCTGCCGTTCAAGAAGGAAGCCGCGATGGCCAAGTTGTACGCGAGCGAGATGTCCTCGTTCGTCACGAACAAGGCCGTGCAGATCCACGGCGGCTACGGATACATCGCCGACTACCCGGTGGAGCGGATGCTCCGCGATGCCAAGCTCACGGAAATCGGAGAAGGGACGAGCGAAATCCAGCGGCTCGTCATCGCGAGAGAAGTGCTCGGAAAGTAGGTCGGATTATCTCTTTATACCGCGGCCGCGCATCTCCGCGCGAAATGCCCGACAGTGAATACGAGGTCGAG
>VBLS01000279.1:0-1943 GCA_005878635.1 Methanobacteriota archaeon
AGACCCTATCCAGGCGAAGATTCGTGGCATGACGGTCGCGGTCCGAGCATATTCTCCCGGTCAGGTTCGCCGTAGCCTCCGCGACCTCTTCCGGATCGAGGCTTCCCTCGGCCTGCCAGTCTTCATGCCGCCGCCGGCCCTATATCGGCCATCGTTCGAGGCGCTCCGAGCCAATCTCGAATCGTTCGACAATGGCCTCGCACGACGGCTGCCGTGGCGCCTCCTGGGAGACACCACGCTGTTCAAGACTCGGAAGGTCGGATGGTGATGGCCTTCGACGGGAATCCGATCGAGCCCAACCCGAAGTCTGGATCAATGGATCCCGTTCAAGAGACGATTTCGGTCGTCGTGACTGCGTGGCGACGGCGAGAGTTTCTGGGCGACGCCCTCGCATCTGTGCAGTCGCCGGCCGGTTGGCCGTTGGAACTCGTGGTCGTGGCAGATTTTTCCGGCGGGGACGTGGAGCAGGAGGTTCGACGAAGGAACGGAAAATGGATTCTATCTCGAGAGGGCCGACTGGGTGCGATGACCGCGGAGGGCGTCCGGCGCGCCACCGGGTCCTTGCTTGCTTTTCTCGATGACGACGATCTCTTCCATCCCCTCCGGCTGGACCAAGTTCGTTCCGTGTTCCAAAAAGATCCGGACCTCGGGTTCTTTCATAATTCCCACGTCGTGTTTGGCAATGGAGACCTCCCGGATTTCCAGCCAACCGGTCGACCCTTCCATGAGATCCGGATTCCGCCGAACCGTCGAACCCAATCGGATTGCGAACTTGTCTGGACCGAAGGCGCGGGTTACAACGGAAGTTCAATCGTCATTCGTCGTAGCCTCCTCGAGGATCACCTTGAAGAGCTTGCCGAGATTCGGAAGGCCGTTCCACCGTACCTTTTCTATCGCGCATGGTCCGCCCCCAAAGCACTGGTGCTGGACTCACGGCCCCTCACCGCCGTTCGAATGCACGCGTCGAACATGACGCCCAATCGACTTCAAACCAGAAGGGCCCGGCTCCAGCGGCTCGCTTCGATTGCCACCGACCTGTCTGCCGATTCGAAAGAAATCCTCGCCTTTCTGCCCGGCGACGTGTGGTGCGTCCCGCTCCGTCAGATGTCATCGATTGGCGAGATTTTCGCCTTTGCCAACGGTGCCCGCACCTCGTCGCGGCGCCTCCTGCAAACGGCACTCGAACTGCTTCGTCGTCGACGGATTTGGCTCCCACGGTGGAGCCTAGTCGCCCTCGCCGTCTTGAGTGCCGGTTCCCCCCGTGGAGCCCGAGCCGTCTTCAATCGCTTTATCGTTCGAGGTGGCGGGAGTGCGATCGAATCGCCTTAGACCGCTTGATCGGGATCGACTGTTCACACGCCTCGTCCACGCGCCACGATTGAAATTCAGATTCGATCGGGCGATGTATTGGGTCGGCCATATCAGCCCCTCGCTATCGTATTCGCTTTGGGGCGGCGTGAGGGAGTTGGCATTCCCGCTTCGTCCGAACGCGGGGCCGCCTCCACGTATGCCGACCTTTTCGCGCAAGCGTCGCGCAGTTTCTCGAGGGTGCTGACCCCCTTCCAGACTGAAATCCGTTGGCCCTGCGGCCGGATTTTCAACAACCTCTTCGAATCCGTCGACGCGGAACTATACTATTCCATGATCCGGTTCTTTCGACCGTTGCGAATTGTGGAAGTGGGGGCGGGCCACTCTACCTGGTTTGCCCGCGACGCGTTGCGAGCGAACGGATGCGGAACCATTACCGCAATCGATCCGGCCCCTCGAGTTGCTCTTCCTCGGGAAGTCGAGATCGTGAAGCGGCCCCTGGAAGAAGTCAGCCTCTCGCTGTTCCGGGATCTCGTAGAGAATGACATCCTATTCATCGATGCATCCCATTCGAAGGAGGAAGCGCTCTATGTCACGCAAAGCATCTACCCCCTCCTGCGCCCCGGTGTTTTGGT
>VBLS01000279.1:2147-4435 GCA_005878635.1 Methanobacteriota archaeon
GCAACCAAAGCTCCCTCTGGACCCGGAAGCTTGAACGCCCTCAGGAGCGGCGCCTTTTGAATGAACTCCATAACGCGATGGCAACCACAACACCGAGGACCACGGCACTCGCCATGGCCAGGCCCAACGGCAATGCAGCCGACGCGCCCACGGGGCCACCGTAGGCGTAGTGCCACGTGTCGGCGAGGAGACCCGTGTTCGCCAAACCGCTGAAGAGGACGAGGACGTCCTTGACGGGATCAAACCCACCGACCGCCGCGAAACGTGCAGGAGGCGAGACCTCAGGGGTGAGATTCACCCACGTGTCCGACGCGAGGTTGAACCCCCACAAATCGTCTAAGATGATGCGTTCCCCAAAGCCCGAGGTGAGGAGGGCCAGTCCAGCGTTGGGGTCAACCGAGAAGACCGGATAGTCTCGGGCACTCGGTCCCACGGCGCTCGCCAAGGGAGTCCAGTCGTTGGCCTTCCAATCGTAGGACCAGGTGTCCGAGAGATGGTGGAACGTATAGTTGGGTCCGCTGAAATCATTTCCCCCAAACACCAGGAAGCGATCCTGGGAGTCCACATAGACCATTCGACCGTCTGCCCGCGGGGACGGCGTTGTCGCAGACGGCCGCGGTGACCAGTTGTCATTGCGCAACGAGTAATACCAGATGTCCTGGAGGTAGCTTGTTCCATCGAAGCCGCCGAACACGAGGACGACGTCGGCGTGGGAGTCATACGCCACTTGCGCGTCCGATCGGGCCGAAGGAGACCGGACGGGGTGCTGGGCCATCCACGTGTGATTCGCCAAGGAGAATACCCAAGTATCGGCGAGTCGAGTGTACGTGTCGTTGGCCTCCTTGTGCCAACCGCCGAACAGTACAAAGACATCGGCGACTGAGTCGTACACCAGCATTCCATCGCCGCGGCTCGTTGGTCTCGTAAGGGGATGGACGGCGGTCCAGGTCACATTTCGAGGATCGTACACCCAGGTCCCATTCAGCCCTTCCACGCCGTCCCAGCCGCCAAAGAGGACAAATCGTTCCGCCCTCGAGCTATACGCCATCATCGCGCCGGCCATCGGCGGCGGCGAGATGCTCGAGGTGACCATGGTCCATGCAGGCGGAGGGTCCGATGCCCGCGACGAGAGGGTGGCACCCATCAGTAGGCCGCAAAGGATCGATAGGATAATTGGGACGCTCGTGACACGTCGGACGGTCCCGGACATCGGGCTCACTCCAACTTAGCCCCACTCTGACCGTAGGTCTTGTCGATGAGTTCCAGTGTCTTGCGAATATCGTAGCCCGCACGGGCCACGATTCGGTCCTTCGTGATGATTTTGCGGAAACCAATCAACGGCCGCGACACGAAGACGAGATACGAAAAGGTCTTCGTGGTCAGGGAGAGGAGGAGCCCATTCCGCTCGGCGAGGACTTTCACGGTGTGGTGCTCGGACACGACCTTCCCTTCGGTCGCGGAGTTCGGTTTGAGCGTCAGAACGCACCTCGGTAAGAGTCCTTGAGGTGTTCGAATCTTACGGATTCGTAGGCGAAGAACCCGCGTTGTATCACGGTTCGAAATCGGTCCTCGATATCCCCCGACCCCTGAATCCGGTGGTTCCTCAGATGATTGACGAGTCTCGTGTAGGGTGCGAGGCCCGCGAGCGCGAATACATTCGCAATTGCCCACAGCCAATGTCCCCCGGGACTTCGTTCCTCGTCCTTGGCGTTCCGCCTTGTCAACGCTTGCTGATAGAGCAAGGGAAAGAACCGGTTCATCCAGAATGCGGAGAGCAGCAGGTTGTGGTAGAAAGGCTGTCCGTCCAATACTTGGAGGCTGAGGGCTTCGCGGGCAAAGAGAGGATCTTGGGCGGTTCGGAAAGCGTCCTCGCATCGCGTTTCGTCAAGCACCCGATTGAAGCAGTGGACGGGAGTTCCCGGACGCCTCAGCCGGTGGATCTTCGCAAGGACCATCGCGAACAGAAGCGTGATCCAAACACGGTTCGTGCGGGTCACTACGAAGAAATCGATATCGTCCTCTTCCCGGGTGCCACCGAAAGCCATCGACCCGGAAATACCAACCAGGCGGATCCAAGGGCAGAGTACCTCGAGCTGGCGGGCGAAAGAACGAGCCGATTGGATGCGGCGGTCCGTCAAGCGGTTCTGTTCCTGCCGCTGACGGGCCAGATCCTCAGAGCCCTTGAAGACGATTTCACCTCGAGAAACGACCAAGTCTTGCTGGAGCGTTGGGTCGCCGGTCAAGAATTCTTCGAGGGCTCGCGTCGAATCAAACGCGTCTCGCGGAAG
>VBLS01000279.1:4645-5360 GCA_005878635.1 Methanobacteriota archaeon
TTACTATCTCTATAGTATTAAGTCTTATCTCGAGCAGGATCCGAAATCTGTAAGAGGTCCGACAACAGAAGGAGTCGATTCACTCGTTCTTGAAGGGGAGGATACCGGCTGAATATACCGCTGCCCGGACCGAGGATGCTCAGTCCTAAGGACGCCTTGGACGAGGGTCCGCGACGGGCAATTTTCAGGAGGGCGGAAGCAAGGTCGGCAGGCTTCCCGCTCGCTCTCCCTGCCATTTCGTCTGCGAGGTATTCACGCTCTCGATGGACCGCCGGGTCGAAGAACTTGCTAAAGGGATCGAAGAACAAGATGCGGGACACGACCCGCGAGAACACCTTGAATTCTGCATCGTGGTGCTTCAGGTGCATGACTTCGTGGGCGACCACGGTTTCAACCTCGTCCCGTTCGAGCAGAGAAACCAAGCCGCGGGTTACGAGTATCGTGCGATCCACTCCGCCAATGGCCATCGCCAACGGTTCGTCGGACTCCACCATCCGCGCCCGAAGCGGTCGGACACCCTCAAACTCACCAAGCAGGTCAACATACTTCTGCAGCCATGCCTCATTCTCGACGAGGCCGCGGGGCGCGAACTTCCGAATTACCGCGGCATTGCCATAGCGCCACACGAGGAAGGAGATGATCGCGGAAGCAATCAGACCGCCAACCACCGCGCCCGCGACCGCCACGGGGACCCCATTCCGCGCGTATGCAACCA
>VBLS01000179.1 GCA_005878635.1 Methanobacteriota archaeon
CGTCGACTTCCCGTGGTCGACGTGGCCGATGAACACCAGGTTGAGGTGGGGCTTCGCGGGCATGTGTTTTACTCCGTAACGCGCACCTTAACATCCAGTCGTATTTATGTCTTCCCTGCGCGACACGCGCGTTTTTCTCCGAGGAAATCCTCGGTTCACGAGAAAGGGGCTCACATGCCGCCGAATCGCAGACCGGCCGACTCGATCACGTCTTCATGGGAGCGGGCAACCTCGGCTTTCGCGGTGCGCCGTAAATCGAGGAAGGCCAACTGCGTCCAGGCCGCCGGCTTAGGGAGGTCTGCCGCGGGCATTTCGGTCCGGAAGAGGAATTCGATGTCCCAGTGGGTCGGGGCATTCGGGAAGCGCTTCGGCGTGTAGGCCTCCGACACTACTTTCGGCTCCGAAAATCGGAGATCGGACAACTCGAGCTGCTCGCGGGCGATGCGTCGCGCGGCGTCCTCCGGCGATTCCTGGAAGATGAGGTGGGAGGAAGGCAGCATCCAGCCCCGCGAATGCACCTCCACGCGGGAGGGATCGAGGGCGCCGATATGGTCCCAAGGGGCTCGGGGGTTCATGCGGCCCATGAGGACCTTCCTCGGATCCCCGGTCTCCGTGATGATGAGGAAGGCGGACAGACAGAAGGCACCGGCGGGAATTTCCGTGATGCTGAATGCCGCGGTGTCGGGAGACTTGCTGAAGCGCGCGAATCGCCGATCCGTCGTCATCGTCCTTCCGACGGGACCATGGTCCCCATGCAGTTTCAGGATTTGCCGATTCCCGGTCGAGGGACCCGGGGCACGGCTTACGCCGCGTAGTAGGCTTCGTCGTACGGCTCCGGCGGCAGGCCCTTTCGGGTCCGGATGGAACGCACGACCTCGCCGAGGAGGTTCGTCGGGACCGGCTCGAAGCCGGCGTTCTCCGTGGACCAGAGCGCGCGGCCTTGCGTCGCGGATCGGATCGCGGACGCGAACCCGAACATCTCGGCCACCGGCGCCCGGGCGTGGATCACCGTGATCTCGCCTTCCTGGGTGATGTCCTCAATCACGCCTCGCCGGCTCTGGATCTCTCCGATTGCGGAGCCCATGAAGTCCTGCGGGACGTTGATGAAGACCTTCTGGATCGGCTCGAGGAGGATCCGGCCTCCCTGGACCATCGCGCCGTAGATCGAGGAGCGCGCCGCGGGGATCACCTGCGCCGGTCCGCGGTGGACGGAGTCCTCGTGGAGCTTCGCGTCGACGAGGCGCACCTTGAGGCCCATGCACTTCTCCGCCGCGAGGGGGCCCTTGTTCATCGCCTCGAGGTACGCTTCTTTGATGAGCTCCATCGTCTCGTGCAGGTATTGGATCCCCTTCGTGGCATCGATCAGGACGTTCGTGTCGTGGATCCAGACGACGTTCTTCGCCTCGTTGCGGTCCACGCCGAGTTCCTCGAGCTTTTTCGCGAGCGCCTTCGAGTCCTTGATCCGCTGGCCCGACGCGATTTCGCCCGCGCGGATCGCCTCGACGACCTTCGATTCGAGGGGCAGGGCCTCCATGTAGAACCGGTTGTGCTTGTTCGGGGACTTGCCCTCGAACGGTCCGCCCTTGCCGCCGACGCCTTCCCGGTACACGACGATCGGCGGGCTCGTCGTCACGGGGATCTTGTAGTCGTTCTGGACGCGGTAGATCGTGATCTCGAGATGCAGCTCGCCCATGCCGGAGATCAGGTGCTCGCCCGTCTCCTGGTTGATCTCGACCTGGATGCTCGGATCCGCCTTCGCGAGCAGCCGCAAGGCCTCGACGAGCTTCGGCAGATCGGAGGTCGACTTCGCTTCGACCGCGATCGTCACGACGGGGTCGGAATAGTGGACGATCTTCTCGAACGTCTGCATGTCCTTGTCGTCGCTGACGGTCGACCCCGCGATCGCATCCTTGAGCCCGACGACCGCGACGACATTGCCGGCGTCGATCTCGTCGACCGGAATCCGGTCCGGGCCCACGATCATCGCGACGGTCTGCGCGCGCTGCGGCTTCGGCATGCCGACGACCCAAAGCTCCTGCCCGCGGCGGACCTTCCCGGCGAAGAGACGGCCCGCGGCGACCTCGCCTGCCTGCGGGTCGACGATGATCTTCGTCACCATGAACCCGACCGGGCCGTTCTCGTCGACGGTCATCATGGCCTTCCCGACGGGCGACTCGAGGTCCCCTTTCCAGATCACCGGGATCCGGGTCTTCTGGGCCTCGAGCGGGTTCGGCAGGTGGCGGATCACCATATTCAGCACGACGTTGTGGAGGGGCGCCTTCTTCGCCAGCTCCTTCATCGTGCCTTCCTGGCAGTGCTTGTAGACGTCCTTGAACGTGATCCCGGTCCTCTTCATGTACGGGACGGAGAGGGCCCACTTGTGGTACGCGCTGCCGAAGGCGACGCTGCCGGCCTCGACGTTGACGGGCCACTTCGCCCCCAGGTCCTCGGGGAGGAACTTGCGGATCCGGTCGTTGACGACCCCGATGATCTTCTGAAATCGCTGCTGCATCTGGTCCGGCGAGATCTTCAGCTCGTTCACGAGGCGGTCGACCTTGTTGATGAACAGGACCGGGCGGACGCGTTCCTTGAGGGCCTGGCGGATGACCGTCTCCGTCTGCGGCATGATGCCCTCCACCGCGTCATCGAGGATGATCACGCCATCGATCGCGCGCATCGCCCGGGTGACGTCGCCTCCGAAGTCAACGTGACCGGGCGTGTCGATCAGATTGATGAGGAACTGGCCGCCCTCGAAGTCGTGGACCATGGACGCGATCGCGGCGTTGATCGTGATCCCGCGGGCCTGCTCCTGCTCGTCGAAGTCCATGAAGAGCTGCTGGCCGGCCAGCTCCTCCGAGATCATGCCCGCACCCGCGATGAGCGAATCGGACAGGGTCGTCTTCCCGTGGTCTACGTGCGCGGCGGTCCCGATGTTGCGGATGCGCTCCTTCTGGTGGAGGAGGGCCTGGGCCTTCTTGATGTTGTCTTCCTTACGTCCCATGAGCGGCGCACCAAACGTTCAACGTGGGCGAGATGAATTGTCGCACCGGGCCGAGGCTAATTAAACCTTCGGTCTCTGGAGAGAATTATCGCGCGGACGCCGCGATTCGCTCGAGTTCTTCCTTCTTCGCGATCGCGGAGCTCTGCATGTCTCCCTTCGCGGCATTCAGGATTTCGTCGGCCAGGCACTCTTCGACCGGCTTGCGGTTCTTGAACGTCGCCGACACCGCGCCCATGCAGAGGTTGCGCAACGCGAGGTCGAGGCGGCGCGACGGCGCGACATCGACGGCACGAGGCACGGAAATCCCTCCGAATCGGAGGCGCGTGATCTCCTCTCGAGGAGCCGCCTTTTCGATGGCGTCCACGAGGATCTGGACCGGATGCTTGCTCGTGCGCTTAGCGATGATCTCGAAGGCGGAGCGCACGACCCGGTAGGATTTCGCCTTCTTCCCGGTGTAGTTCTCCGTCCGCATCATGTTGTTGATGAGCCGTTCGACGAGGTTCGCCTTCGCCTTCCCGAACGGTTTGTTCGCCCACCGCCCTCCGGTGTGCGGGATCACGATCGGGGAGAGGTTCATGTACTTCGCCAAGCCCGCGTCGTGGACCTCCACGTCGTTGAGGTCGTACTTCTCGAACAGCTTCATTTCATAGCTGGGCCGCTTTCGAGGCTTCTTGGGCTCCTTCTTCGGCTTCTCGACGACGGGAGCCTCTTCGGCAGGAGGCGCCCCTGGCGTCGTCTCCGGAGGGGCGGCGGGCTCGGCGGGAGGCGCCGAGGGAACCGCCTCGGGCGGAGGAGGGGGCGGGGGTGGCGTCTCCGGAGGCGGCGGGGGCTCGGGCTCCAAGGCGTCTACCTCACGGGCTTCTCTTTCCGGCCCCGGACCAATTCGTCGAGGCTGACGCCGTTGACCTGGATCACCTTGTACCGGACGCCGGGGATGTCTCCATAGGAACGGCCCATCCGGCCCCCGATGCCCTCGACGAGGACCTCGTCGTGTTCGTCGATGAAGTTGATCGCGCCGTCGCCGACCGCGAAGGCGGTCACCTGGCGGCCGTTCTTGATGAGCTGGACCTTCACGCACTTGCGGAGGGCCGAGTTCGGCTGCTTCGCCTCGATTGCCACTTTCTCGAGGACAATCCCCTTGGCCTGTGGCGATCCTTCGAGCGGGTCCGATTTCTCCTTGAGCCGCAGGGTCCGCCGCTTGTAGTACCGGTCCGACCACCGTCGGGTGCGCCGCTCGTCCTTCAGCTTGCGCGCCGCGAACAGACCCCGTGCCACAAGGAACCTCGGTGAAGAGGCGTCCTAATTTCCAGGTGATATTTAAGGGTGGTGCGGCTCCGGCCACGGCATCGCGGTCCGGAATTTCGCTGGGCCTAAGGACGGCACGTCAGTCCGTGGGTCGCGAAGTCGCGATCGAACGTGAACGCGTCCGTGAGGCGCAATCGACCCATGATTGCGAACGAGAGGCAATCCGTGAGGTCGATTGGCTGATCGTCGTATCGAAGGAACAGGTCATGTGCTGCCACATGGTCGTCGTCGACATCCGGTTCGATGCGCATCGCGGCACTCGTCTCGAGGGCTCGAAGCTGTGCGATCGCGTCCTTTTTCCCGATTCGCTTCGTCACCCCATCGATGTATTCGATCAGCACGGGCCGGCCAAGGACGAACCGGATGCCGTCGGAGAGGGCGGTCCGCAGGAAGTGGACCGCTCGCGCGTGATTCCGGTCCGAGGACACCGCTAGGGCGATGAGAGCGCTCGTGTCGACATAGGCGAGCACTTAGGGTCTCCAGTCCTTTCGCTCGCTCCACGCGCGTCCTGCGGGTTTCAGGCTTCCCACGATCCGAAAGATCGGATCCTCCTCGAGCCGCCCCTCCTCGACGTCCACGTACGACCGCAAGGCGTCTCTCAGGAGTGCCTTGAGGGGAACGGACCGTCGGTCCGCGAGATGCTTCAGGCGGGTGTACGTGGTCGGATCGACCTCGGTTTGGACCACCTTCTTCGTTTGCACGAAGGGTAAACAGGCTCGCATGTATAATAACATTTAGATGTAAAATTACATCTAGCATGGGAATCGTCATGTGCGACAAGGCACCGCCGCATCTCCCAATGTGCGATCGCATCATTGAGGGTCACCGGAACCTCACCCGGCGACGAGTCCCTTGTAGAACATCTGGCATGGGTGGACTCCAACCCAGCCTTTCGGAACGTGTCGTCGACATTGATCCGACTAGGTCTTGACCGACACCGCCGGAACCGCCACGGTCCGCTCGCAGTACGGGCAGGTGACTCGTTCTTCGGGGAAGTACCAGGCGTCTACATTCCCGCCGCAATTCGGGCAGACTCCAACGAAGTGGGCCCGGCCCTCGTCCCCGTCCTGGGCGACGAACTCGTCCGCGGACCGGTCGATGACGCCCTTGACCAGGCCGTCGTCGATTGCCTCTCCGAGCAGTTTCTCGGTCTCAAACCGCGATCGTCCGATCCTCTGTGCCATGAGGTCCATCTTGATCCGGCGCTGGGACCTCGCCCAGTTCGCGAACTCGACGACGACCCGCTCGTGGCGCCACTGCCGGACCCCGAGGAGGATCGAGACGGTCCCGGGGATGATCGTGATCGGCCCGCACAGGTACACGAGCTGCGGGACGTCCCAGAGGAACACGAGGAAGAACAGGCCGAAGAACATCGCGAATCCGCCGATCGCGAAGTAGGCGATGGACGGGAGCTCGAGGATCGAGGATCCCTGGGGCACGCGGGTTCGAGGAGGGCGCCGGTACTTCAATCCCGCGCCGTAGGAATCAGGCGAGGGCACGAACCTTGGAATTCACTTGCCGTCGGGCGGGCCCGCGGGATCCGGCGACGCGCGCCGCGGCTCTTTCGCGGGCTCCCGGATGAAGGCGACCCCGGCCCCGGAAATGCCGATGAAACTGAGGGCCAGGACGGCGAAGGCGAGGGACCCGACGGCTTCCGTGAGCGCCCCGCCGAGGATCGGCCCGATGATGAGGCCGGATCCGAAGATGATCGAATAGATGCCGAAGGTCGTGCCGGAGACCGCCCGCTCGACGATGTCGCCGAGGTAGGCGAGCGCGGCGGGCGGGAACGTCCCCGCTCCCGCGGCGAGGATCGCGATGAGCGGCCACTCGGAGACGAGGAGGCCCAGATTCGATCCGGACGGAGCCGTCGCGGCCGCGAACAGGATCGAGAGGCCTCCGAAGCACGCGAGGCCGAGGGCCATGAACGGCCTCCGGAGGCGCGCGCGATCGGAGAGGCGGCCGCTGAAGGCGAGGGAGCCGCCGAGGGGCAGGCCGAGGGACGCGACGATGATGAGGAGCGACGACAGCGGCGCCGTCCCGCCCGTCCCGATGAGGTGGTCCGTGAAGCTGAGCACGTATCCGTACAAGGCCACGACGGGGACGTAGACCGGGAGCAGCCGCCGGATGTCGCGGTTCCCGAGGACCGTCCGCAGGAGTTCGATCGTGCCGCGCTGCGGCTCCGGCATGAACTCCGTCTCCCGGACGAGGAACTGCACGATGACGACGCTCGCGGCGACTCCTAGGCCGCCCGCGGCGAGGACGACCGCCTCCGCGACGGAGGCCTTCAGGGCGAGGAATCCCGCGCCGAATCCGCCGACGAGCCCTCCGAAGGTCACGAGGTCGAAGAAGGCGAAGAGCTGCGCGCGGTTCTCCACGTTCGCGTGGTCGTTGACCATCGCGAGGGTCGAGGCGACTTTCGCCGCGGCCCCGATGCCGAACATCGCGAAGAACACCGCGACGAGGTACGGCCTCAGGACATCCGGCGTCGGCGGGCCGATGCTCGGGATGAACAGGAAGACCGCCGCGGCGGTGATGAGGTGCGCGAGCACGAGGATCCGCTTCCGCCCCATCCGGTCGCAGAGGGCTCCGAAATACCCGACGGTCGTGATCTCGGCGAGCGGATAGACCGCGAAGAGGAGGCCTTTCCAGAAGGCGTCCTTCGGGTCCGGGTACATCACGTGCTGCATGACCGCGACGCCCGCGAAGGCTGCGGCCCGCATGACGAACGTGGCGAAGTAGAGGGAGGTGAGGTTCGATAGGTCGCCGGGCTCCAGATGGAACGTCTTCATCAGGAAACGCGTGAGGGGTCCCATTCGGATTCGCCGGCGCCATCCGTGCCACCGGTGAGCCACGTATATGAGGATGGTCCCGCGGCTCTCACCGCGTCGATTCAAGGGTCGCGACCCTGAAACTGTGGTGCGAATTCTTAAGTAGGACGGGACTCCCATGGCCGGTCCGAATAGGAGGATTTCCCCTGTTCTGTAACCAGTGCGGCGGTAAGATCGCGGACGGATCGGTATTCTGCAACTTGTGCGGCGCGAAGCAGGGCGTCGTCGTCCCGGCGCAGGGACCTCAGCCCGGCCTGCCGCAGGCCCCGGGCCTCCCCGGAGGGGCCGGAGGCCAACCGTACAATCCGGCCGCTCCCGTCCAAGCGGTCGCGCCTCCTCCGTTGCCGCAGAGTTTCAAGTGCAGTTCCTGCGGCGGCCCGATGAATCCGTCCTCGGGGCTCGCCCTCGTCGTGTGCGAATATTGTGGCGCCGTGACCACGATGGGCGCGGGCGGAGCCGCCCAGGTCATCCAGAAACACTTCATGCTCAACAACCGCCTGAACAACGAGACCGCGATGGAAGCCGGCGGCAAGTGGCTGAACAAAGGCATCTTCCGCCGGAAGGTGGCCGAGCGATCCGAACTCGGGGCCGTGACCCTCCGGTACGTCCCCTACTGGGTCGTCCCGACCTCGGTCGTCGCCGATTTCCAGGGGACCAAGAGCTCCGGCGTCGGCAGCGGCACGGGGATGATGATGCACGGGGACGGGAAGCAGAAGGCCGCCGGGGCGGCCCTCTTCGCCCTCTCCATCGCCGCGGCCGCGGCGAACCAGAACCGCAACGCGCAGGTGTCTCAGCCGCAGGTCGTCCGCGTCCGGGATCGCATCCAGCTCCAGCGGAACATCCCCGTCGTCGCGGTCCGCGGGTATGCCCAATACCAGCCCGAGGACGGGTTCACGTTCGAGCTCGCGAACAAGATGAACTTCGACAAGCGCCAGACCGGCGGGGTCGACGTGCAGAGCGGCGACATCTCCGAGTCCGAGGCGAAGGCCCAGGCCGCGGCCCTCGCGCACAAGTTCGCGGAGCGCGAGGCGAAGAAGCGCGTCGACAACCTGGAATCGATCCAGGTCTACCCTACGACGTACGATGGAGAGCTGCTCCACGCGCCGGTGTGGTTCATGGAGTACCAGCACAAGGGCAAGCAGATGTTCATCCTCATCGACGGCGGGTCCGGGACGGTCATGAACGGAGAGAGGCCCGCGTTCGCCCTCTGGTGAGGGATCGG
>VBLS01000180.1 GCA_005878635.1 Methanobacteriota archaeon
AGCAGACATTCTCCGAGGCGACCGGGTTCTCCTTGTGCGCCATCGTGGAACTCCCGACCTGCGACTCCGCGTCGAACGCCTCCGCGACCTCCCCGATTTCCGTCCGCTGAAGGTTGCGCACCTCCGTGCAGAACTTCTCGAGCGAGGCGGCGAGGTTCGCGACGACGCCGATGAACTCCGCGTGACGATCGCGGCCGACGACTTGGGTCGCCGCTTCCTCCACTCCGATCCCGAGGTCGCTCATCGCCGCGGATTGGATGTCCATCGCCCTCGGGCCGAACGCGGCTCCGGTGCCGACGGCCCCCGACATCTTGCCGACGACGATCCGCGGGGCGACCTCTCGCAGGCGCTCTCGCTGCCGCACGACCTCGGAGGCGAACACCGCGATCTTGAGGCCGAAGGTGATCGGCACCGCGGCTTGACCGTGCGTGCGGCCGAGCATGATCGTCTTCTTGTGCTTCACCGCGAGGTCCGCAAAGGCGTCGATCAGTCCATCGAGATCCTCGTCGAGGACGCGGATTGCCTCGCGGATCTGGAGGGCCGTGGCGCTATCCTGGATGTCGTTGCTCGTCGCGCCGAGATGCACGTACCTTCCCGCGTCTCCGGAGCAGGCTTCCGTCAGGGCCAGGACGACGGCCATCAGATCGTGCCGCGTCTGCTTCTCGAGTTCCTCGACGCGCCGGACGGTCACGTGCTTCGTCGTCGCTTTCTTGGTGATCTCCGCGGCGGCCTCGCGCGGCACGAGGCCCACCTTCGCCTCCGCGCGGGCGAGGGCCGCCTCGACATCGAGCAGCCGCTGGAGCCGGGCCTCCTCCTCGAAGATGCTCTTCATCTTCGGCCGGCCGTAGCGGAAATCGATGGGGCAGAGGAGGGACATGCCTCTCGACGACGGCAAAGTCCCCGGCGGTTATGGAGCTTTTGGCAAGGTCTCGGGAGCCGTCGAAACGGCGGGCGCCTTCGGAGCGTCCGTGGTCCCTTTGGGGAGCGTGATGGTGAAGGTCGATCCGATACCGGGGTCCGAGAATACCGCGATCGAACCGTCGTGGGACTCGACGACCTGCTTCGTGAAGACCAACCCGAGTCCGAGGCCTTCGAGACGAGGCTTCGTCGTGACGAAGGGCTGGAAAAGCCGGGCCCGCGTCTCCGCGTCCATCCCGCTGCCGGTGTCGATGACCGCGATCGTGACGTGATCGTCCTCCGAGCGAAGACGGATCGTGACGGACCCGAGGGTCGTCGCCTCGAAGGCATTCTTCAGGAGGTTGATGAGGGCCTGCTGCAGGCGGAGCGGGTCGACGGAGGCGACGATGGGATTCCGCGGGATCTCCTCGACGAGCTTGACGTCCGCCTTTTTCAATTCGATGATCTGTTCGATGGCGGAGGCGACGACGCTCCGCACGTCGACCGGGATGCGCTTCAACTCGTGGGAACGACTCAGCGAGAGCAGCTCGGTCACGATCATCCCCGCCAATCGCCTCTGGCGATCGAGTTTCTGCAGCTTCTCGAGGACGACCGGATCCTGCACGCCGCGGGCGATGTTCGCCGACAGGAGGGCGATGTTCGTGAGCGGCGTGTTGATCTCGTGGGCGACGAATGCGGCGACCTGCCCGATCGAGGCCCGACGCTCGCTCTCGACCAGGCGACGTTGGTATTCCTTCTCCGGCGTCACGTCACGCGCGACGACCTGCACGTAGGGGTCCGCGCCCTCCTCCCGGATGACGCGGGACCGGACCTGGAGGAAACGGCGCGCGCCGTCCTTGAGTTCCAGGTGCGTTTCGAACGGCTCCGCGACCGGGCGATCGTGCAGGAGGTCCCGGAGGTACAGACGGCAACGCTCGAGTTCTCGCGCGGGCAGCAGTTCCCCGAGATTGACCCCCCGGAGGGCCGCAGGGTCCTTGGCACCGACGATCCCGGCCCCCGCGGGATTCGCCTCCAGGATCGTGCCGCGTCGATCGATCAAGAACGTGGCATCCGCCGCGGCCTCGAACAATTGCCGGAACCGGGCCTCCGACCGCTGGACGAGCTGCTCCGAGCGCTTGCGTTCCGTGATGTCGCGGCCGACGGTCGAGCCGCCGATCAGTCGACCGACCCCGTCCCGCAAGGGGGAGATTGAGACGGACACGACGATCTTGTGGCCGTCCTTGCGGGTCCGCACGGTTTCGAAAGGCTCGATCCGTTCGCCGTTCCGGAGCCTCGCCATGGCCCGCTCGAACTCGCTCCGTCGATCGTCGGGGACGATCATGTTGACCTTCTTGCCGATCGCCTCGGCGGCCGTGTATCCGTAGAGGCGTTCCGCGCCCGCGTTCCAACTCGTGATTTCTCCCGTGAGCGTCTTCGCGAAGATCGCGTCGTCCGAGTTCTGCACGATCGAGGCGAGCCGCGCCTGGGATTCCCTCGCCCCGACGAACTCCGTGATGTCGACGAGGGTCG
Source organism: Methanobacteriota archaeon (assembly GCA_005878635.1). Classification (GTDB taxonomy): domain Archaea; phylum Thermoplasmatota; class Thermoplasmata; order RBG-16-68-12; family RBG-16-68-12; genus RBG-16-68-12. The sequence goes on from VBLS01000180.1 coordinate 2,428, forward strand.
TGATGATCGTCGGTTGGCTTCTCAGGTCGAGGTATTCGATCGACATGAGCGCCCGACGTGGGTCCCCCGCTTTCGTGCGGACTTGGACCTCCGCGTCGCGGATTGTCCCGCGTTCCCGGAGGCGCTCGCCGAGCACCCGCCGCTGCTGCTGATCGACCCACAGGTCGAGGTCCAGCGACGATCGCCCGACCACCTCGCTCCGTTCGTACCCGAACATGCGGAGGAACTGGAGGTTCACCTCGAGGAAGCGGCCGTCTTGCAGCGTGCTGATGCCCATCGGCAACGGGTTCTTCTCGAACAGGAGTCGATAGGACTCCGTTTCTGCGCTGGGACTTCCCTGCCGCCGCTTTTGGTCCGTGGCCGAGGGTCTCCGCGACGGCGATCTCGCTCGGACCGGTGAAGGACTGGAATCGACGAAGCCAGCTCGCCGTCCGCAGATTTCCCATGCAGGGGTGAGACCATAATGATATCCCGCGAAAGGTCCCCTTTGGTAACTTGCTAACCTGACTCATTCCAACGGGGCGACGGCCGGACTCAGAGCAACTCCGAGCCGCGCTCATGGCTCGGCATGACTTCTTGTCCCCCCATATGCGGGCGCAACGCCTTCGGGACCGTCACCGTGCCGTCGGCGTTCTGGTAGTTCTCCAGGACCGCGACGAGGCCGCGGGAGGTCGCCATCGCCGTCGAGTTCAACGTGTGCGGCACGAACTTGTCTCCGCCGACCTTGCCCGCCCGGATGTTCAGCCGGCGCGCTTGGTAGTCCGTGCAGTTGCTGCAGCTGATCACCTCGCGGTAGGCCTTCTGCCGCGGGAACCAAGCTTCGATGTCGTACTTCTTCGCGGCGACGGTGCCGATGTCGCCCGTGCAGACATTCACCGTGCGGTGCGGAATCTCCAGGGCGCGGTAGATCCCCTCTCCGTTCGCGCGGAGCTTCTCCTGCCACGTCGGGCTCTCCTCCGGACGGCAGAAGACAAACTGTTCGATCTTGTTGAACTGGTGCATGCGGAAGAGGCCCTTCGTGTCGACGCCGTGGGCCCCGATCTCCCGGCGGAACTGGGTCGCCAGGCCCGCGAAGCGGAGGGGCAGCTGGCGGTCGTCGATCACCTCGTCCATGTACATCGCGCCGATGGGATGCTCCGACGTCGCGATCAGGTACAGGTCCTCGCCTTGGACCTTGTACATGACGCTCTCGAAGTCGCCGAGGTCCACGACGCCTTCGTAGGCGGACCGGCGCATCATGAACGGCGGGAAGACGGGCGTGAAGCCCTGCTTGACCATGAACGCGAGGGCGAAGGCGAGGAGCGCCTGGTCCAATCGGACGAGGTCTCCCATCAGGTAGACGAAGCCCGCCCCCGCGATTTTCCGCGCTCGCTCGAAGTCCGCGAACTTCAGGGCCTCCAACAGCTCTCCGTGGGGACGCAGCTCGTAGTCGAAGGATCGAGGGGTGCCCCAGCGGGAGACCTCCACGTTCTCCGTGTCGTCCTTGCCGACGGGGACGCTCTCGTCGAGGAGGTTGGGGAGGCGCATGAGCCCGTCTCGGACCTTCGCGGCGAGGTCGTCGATCTCGCGGTCGAGGGCCTCGATTTTCTTCGGGAGCGCCGCGGCCTCCTTCCGGAGTTTGTCCGTGCTCTTCCCCGCCTTCTTCGCGGCGGCGATCTCCTTCGTGATTTCGTTCCGCCGGCGCTTCAGGCCGTCCGCCTCGGCGAGCGCCTTCCGCCAAGCCCGATCCCACAGGATCACGTCCTCGAGAAGCTTCTCCTTGTCCGGGTCGCGACGCTTCACGAGGTTCTTGCGGATCATCTCGGGATTCTCCCGGATGAGCCGGATGTCGAGCATGGTGCCGACACGATGTGGCGGAGCCTATTTGTAGGTTATTCGGAAGGCGTCGCTCACATCATTTCGTCGAGGATTTCGCGGATCTCTCGACCACGGGCTTTCATCGAGAGTTTGACGAGGCCTAGGTTCTCGTCCGCGGGCAGGACGCACGTCAGGGTGTACCCGCCTCCGAGCAACTGGACCAGGACTCGCCAGCCGCCCGCCTCAATCAGGATATCATCGGGTTCGGGGAGGTTCAGGCTCGAGGTGACTTTCGTCGCGGCGGACAGCGCCAGGGTCGCCATCGCGGTCGTCGTGAGCGAGGGCCGGCCGCGGAACGTGGACACGATCGGGAGGCCCGCCCGGTCGCCGACGACGAGGGCGCGCACCCCGCCGATCTCGGCGGCGAGGGACTCGAGCGTCTGCGTGAGCCCCCCGTCGGTGGAGATGGAATTCAGGTCAATCGATCCGTCGATCGTCAGGGCGTCCTTCCCCTCCATGGCCCGCATCGTGAGCGCCATGAGGACGGTCTTGACCCGCGGAGCGGATAAAGCGCCCAGACAACTCCACTTGACCGCCGTCGGCCGCCGACGGGCGGGATTGTTATCGCGATCGAAACCACGGTTGTAATTGTCATGGGCGATAACCGAGGCCGGACGCTTATTATGGAGAATCGACCCGCTACGGTTAAGGACGATTTCTCATGGTCCGCCAACGACTCGTCATCGCCACCCTCCTGTTTCTCGGGGCCTTCGCGGTCATCGCCCAACTGGCTTGGAACACCGCCGAGTCCACGGGCGGCCCCTGGTTCTCCACGTCGATCTCAAGGGACCTCTACTCGACGACGTTGATCTCCGCCACGATCCTCGTGGCGATCCTCGCGGCACTGGCCGCCGGCCTGTCGGGCTTGGTCGGTCGGGAGACGCGGGCCCTCGACCTGCGGTTGAACATCCTCCGATCGAGCGGCGTCGTCACCGCCGTCGCGGGAGGGATTGACATCGACCGGGACATCGAGGACACCCTCGACGAGATCCTCGGTACGGTGGGCGGTGGGCCCGCCGCTCCTCTGGTCACGGTCGATCGAGAGGCCCACGACACCCTCGTCGCCGTCGCGACCGAGGGCCGGGTCCTCCGGCAAGACGTCGTGCTCCGCGAGTTCACGCGGGCGCGAGCGTCGTTGCACAAGGCAGCCGCGCGGATTTGGGCCGGCGTCGCGGGGCCGATGGCGGCGGGACTCCTCTTCCTCGGGATCTCGGGGGCCATGCTCCCGGGCGCGGAGGGCTTCGCAGAGAGCCACTACATCCTGAACACGGCCTTGGTCCTGTTCCTCGGCTACGGCTGGCCGATCCTCGTGGGCTGGACCGCGGTGGGCCTCTGGTTCGCCCGGGTGCAGGAAGGAAGGCCGGCGACGGCGACGAAGGCGGCCGCGTAGGTCCTCGTTCCCAAACGATTCGACGCCCCTTCAGCGACTACAGGAAGAGCGAACTGTTCTCCCCGATGATCAGCTGCTGGCCTTTCGGAAGCCGCCCGTCGGCGGAACGGATCGTCGCATAGCGGCCGATGAGGCTGTTCACGATCTTGTGGCGCGTCTCGATGACCGCCTCGCCGATCACGATGGACGACTCGATGTCCGCGCCGACGAGCCGCGAGGCGTCCCCGATGGACGTGTACGGCCCGACATAGGTCTCGGGTCCGACGATGCAGTCTTGCCCGATCACGACGGGACCGCGAATCACGCTCCCGGCCTTGACGACGCTGCGCGCCCCGATCCGGACGCGCCCCTCGACCCGGGCCCCCGCCTCGACCGTCCCCTCGATCTTCCGCTCGATGTCCTCCAGGAGGAGATGGTTCGCCTCGAGGATGTCTTCCGGCTTGCCCGTGTCCTTCCACCAGCCCGTGACGATGTGGGCCTTGAGCTTCCCCCCTTGGACCCGGAGATGGTCGAGGGCCTCCGTGATCTCGAGCTCGTTCCGCCAGGACGGTTTGAGGTCGTGGATGATCGGGAAGATCGACGTGCGGAGCAGGTAGATCCCGACGAGGGCGAGGTCGCTCCTGGGCGCCTTCGGCTTCTCGACGAGGGAGACGATGTGCCCCTGCCCGTCGAGTTCCGCTACCCCGAACTTCTCCGGGTTGGGGACGTGGCAGAGCATGACCTCCGCGTCGTACCGATGGGCCTCGAACTCTTCCACCATCGGTCGGATCCCGCCCTTCAGGACGTTGTCGCCGAGGTAGGCGCAGAAAGGCTCCGGCCCCATGAACGACTCCGCGCATTGGATCGCGTGGGCGATCCCCGCGGGGAAGCCTTGGACCAGGTAGGTGATCCGTACCCCGAATCCGCGGCCGTCTCCCAGGAGTTCCCGCACCTTCTCGGGCATGACGTCTCCCAGGATCACGCCGATGTCCGTGATGCCCGCGTCCCTCAGGTCCTCGAGGCAGTAGAGGATGTTCGCCTTGTTCGCGATCGGGATGAGCTGCTTGGGTCCCGTGTGCGTCAGGGGCCGGAGCCGAGTCCCGTGGCCGCCGGCCAAGATGAGTCCTTTCATGCGGGCCTCACGACTTGAACCGCGCCGGGGGCACAAAGCTATCGAGGCTTCGCTGCCCCTTCATCGCGGCGACGCCCTCGTCGGCCGAGACCACCGCGATCCGGTGGCGTTTCGCCTTCGCGCTCGTGAGGGAGGAGTTCGGGGGCCGCGCCGCCTTCATGTTCAGGTCCGCCGACCGCACCGGCTTGGCCAGGGAAGGGTCGAGGCCGAAGGCCTTCAGCAGCCGCACCGCGAACTCGTGCCGGCTCATCGCCTCGGCCCCCGCGAGATGGTACACGCCGCCGTCCGGGAGCTCGAGGAGCCGAAGGATCGAGGCCGCGAGGCCGTCCGCCAAGGTCGGGGAGCCGATCCAGTCCGTGACGACGTTGATCGACTTGCCCTCCCGCGCGTTGGTCAGGACCCACGTTGCGAAATTCAGCCGCGTGTCGTCCCATCCGTAGATCACGCTGGGCCGGACGACGAGATTGTTGGCGCTCGCCGCGAGCGCCGCGTGCTCTCCCGCGAGCTTCGTCTCCCCGTAGTAGTTGACGGGCCTCGCGACGTCCTCCTCGCGGTACTGGCCCCGCTGGCCATCGAAGACGAAATCGGTGGAGACGAACAGGTAACGGGCCCCGATGTCCGTCGCGGCGCGCGCGATCGCGCCGGTCGACCCCGCGTTCACTTGCCACGCGAGCTCCCGCTCGTCCTCGCAGCGGTCCACGTTGTGCATCGCGGCGGTGTCGACCACGGAGGCAGGCTTCGTCTTCCGGACCAGGGCCATCGCGTCTTCGACGCGCTCCTTGTGCAGCGGGACGAAATCGACGCCGGCGACCTTGGGCTTCGTCTCCCGGTACGTCGCGACGACGTGGAACGCCTTCGAGGCGAGGCCCGCGACCTTCGCCCCGACGAGCCCGCTTCCGCCGACGACCAGGAGCGTCTCCATGTCGCTAGGCTTCCAAGGTCGGTGCGGGGAGCGGGACCGGTTGAATGCAGTGGAACTTCTCCGCGAGGGTCCGGACGCCTTCGACGATGCCCACCTTCGGCCGGAACCCGAGCTCGCGGAAGCGGCTCCCGTCGACCTCGTAGGACAGCTGATTGAGGCTCGGCGTCTGCGTCGTCGTGACCTCCACGGCGGGGAACACGTTCCGGATCGCGCCGATGATCGCCTCCATGTTCGCGTTCTCATGGACCGCGTTGAAGACGAGCCCCTTCGCCTTCGGGTGGCTCGCGGCGATCCGGTACGCCTGCATCGCGTCCGCCGCGGACAGGTACGGTCGCTTCTCGGTCCACGCCGTGTCGTACACGGTCAGCGGCCGTCCCTGGGCCGCGAGGTACGTGAAGCGATTGATGATCGTGTCGAATCGCATCCCGATCGTCCAGCCGAAGATCGTGCCGAGCCGGAGGGCCGTCCAGTCGAAGCCGGTTTCCGCGGAGC
>VBLS01000280.1:0-1360 GCA_005878635.1 Methanobacteriota archaeon
CGAAGTACATGCAACAGCATGGGTACCGGATCCTCCCGGTGAATCCGACGGCGACGGAGATCCTCGGCGAGAAGGCCTACCCCTCCCTGGACGCAGTCCCGATCCCGTACGACGCGGTCGACATCTTCCGCCCTTCCGCGGATGTCCCGCCGATCGTCGATCAGGCGATCAAGGGTCCTGCGAAGGTCATCTGGATGCAGCTCGGCATCCGGAACGAAGTGGCGGCCTCCAAGGCCGCGGCGGCCGGCAAGCTCGTCGTGCAGGACCACTGCCTGATGCGTGACCATGCGCGGCTATTCGGCGGCGACATCCTCGAATGAGGATGCTGCGAAGACGACCGCGACGCTCGGCCCGCCCGCGCGCCGCGCCGCGGCACTGAGGGCCTCGATTTCTCCGAGAAGACTCGTCACGGATGCTGGCGCATTGAATTTCATCTTGGAGGCCCAGTCGTAGAGGGCGCGGACCCTCGGCTCGGGGACGATCCCAACTCGATAGTCGCCGGCCACACCGCGTTCCAACTTCACATTCGGGCTGATGCCGGAAAAGGCCTGCACCGGGATCTCGATCCATTCCGTCGATTCCTTCGGCATCAGCTCGCGGAACGGATCTTCCTGGAGCGCTTCCTCGGCGCTCGCGAAGGACTCGAGGCCTGCGTCGCCCTCCCACACCCTGCCGAGGCGCGCGCCCGCGGACACGACCGAGTGGTCGAGCCACGCCAGATCGTGCACCCGTTGGATCGACGCCCGACGGGTCCAGAGGGTCTTCGCGAGGAGCTGGTAGCCCTCCCGCAACGCCTTCGCCTCCGGGGACTTCGTGCCGCCCGACCGCTGCGCCTTGTCGAGGGCGGCGGCGAGGACCGGTTGCGCGGTGAGGAGCTCCTGGAAGTCCACAACGCGTAGGAGGCCGCGCCATCCCATGGGACCCATCACGGCCCCTCGTCAAGAAAAGCGTGTCGGCCCCGCGTTGCCCGATGCCCGCGGCCGGAGCGGATCAATGCAGCACGACGGACTTGACCCCGTCGACCTGTTTGATCAGGGGCAGCAGCCGCTCGGGGACCGGGGCCTCCGTCACGATGAACCCGTGCGGATCATCGACGATCTCCGGGTCGTCCATGATCACCTGGCGGACGGAGATGCCCGCCTGCGCGATGATCGACGCGACCCCCGCGAGGATGCCAGGCTTCGCCGCGTTCGTCGGGACGATTTCGATTGCGCCCCAGTTCATCAACGGTGCGACGTCCCTCAGGTAGCACGCGGGCAGGAGCCGGTCGAAGAAATTCCCCAGCTCCGGGTTCTTCGCGATCGTGTCAACGGTGGCCGTGACGACGCGACGGTCGACGCCGGCGGCGCGCGCGAGGGAC
>VBLS01000280.1:1381-1932 GCA_005878635.1 Methanobacteriota archaeon
GCGCGGGGAAGCCCTTGAAGTACGGACGCAGCCTCGACCACATGTTAGAGCCACGGTAATGCACGAAAAGATTCTATGGAGCTTAAATCCTCTCGGTTTCGTTTGTACTAGCGAGTATTCTCACTCCGCGTTTCGCACCATCCATGTAGTCTCGCTATACATAATTGTACGTCAGAGAACGTAAACGTTATATGACGTCCAGATATCCGTGTCAACGTCAAACGGTGGCGACCATGCAGGCGATCCATCCCAGTTCGGCGGCTGCGAACGAAGTGAAAATCCTCCTCGATGTCGACGACCTCCCGCGGGCCTGGTACAACATCCTGCCGGACCTGCCCGCTCCCTTCCCGCCGTACCTCCACCCCGGGACGAAGGAGCCGGTCCCGCCCCAGGCCTTCGAGCCGCTGTTCCCGAAGGAGCTCATCCGCCAGGAGATGAGCCCGAACCGCTCGGAGCCGATCCCCGAGGAAGTGCGCGAGGCCTACCTCCGATTCGGCCGACCCACGCCCCTCTATCGGGCCTCCCGCCTGGAGGCGTTCCTCAAGACGCCG
>VBLS01000281.1 GCA_005878635.1 Methanobacteriota archaeon
GTCGAGGCCCTCGCCACGGAGACAGGGGCCGGCCAATGGGGATCCGCGCTCGCCCTCGCGACGAACTACTTCGGTCTCCGGTCCAAGGTGTTCATGGTCCGCGTGTCGTACGATCAGAAGCCCTACCGGAAGTACATGATGCGGCTCTTCGGCGCGGAGGTCATCCCGAGCCCGAGCGATCGGACGAACGTGGGGAAGAAGATACTCGCGGCGGATCCGAACCATCCCGGGTCCCTCGGGGTCGCGATCTCGGAGGCGATCGAGACCGCGGTGACGAGCCCGAACACGCGATATTCCCTCGGCTCGGTCCTGAACCACGTGCTCATGCATCAGACGGTCATCGGCCTCGAGACGCAGAAGCAGTTCGAGCTCGCGGACATCACGCCGGACTACATGGTCGGCTCCGTCGGTGGCGGCTCCAACTTCGCGGGCTTCACCTATCCGATGATCGGCGAGCGGATCCACGGACGCTCGGAGACGCGATTCATCGCGGTCGAGCCGACGTCGGTCCCCTCGATGACGCAGGGCCGATACGAATACGACTTCGGCGACACCGGTGAGATGACGCCGCTCGTGAAGATGCACACCCTCGGGCATGCGTTCGTGCCGCCGCGCATCCACGCGGGCGGCCTGCGGTACCACGGGACCGCGGCGACCCTCAGCGTCCTCCTGGACGCGGGGCTCGTCGAGCCTCGGGCGGTGGACCAGCTAAGCACGTTCGAGGCCGGCGAGATCTTCGCCAAGACGGAAGGGCTCATCCCGGCGCCGGAGACCTGCCACGCGATCCGTGGCGCGATCGACCTGGCGCTCGAGGCGAAGGAGCGGAACGAGGAGACCGTCATCGCCTTCAACTACAGCGGCCACGGGCTGTTGGACCTCGAGGGCTACGCGCAGTTCCTCGCCGGCACTCTCGGAAGCAACGGGTCCTGAGCACGCCCGCCGGCCGCAATCCGTTCCGGAGCCGTCACATTAGCCGCGCGAAGTCTCTTGTGGTCTCGGACAATCCGGCCGACGATGGACGTAGGTGTGGATGTCGGCGGGACCTTTACGGACTTCGTCGGGTTCCGCGGCCGCGAGGTCGTGACGGCCAAGGTTCCGTCGACGTCCGACCCCTCCCGCGCGGTGGTCCAGGGGATGCGGGAGCTCGGGGCCGACGGCGTGGCCCACGGGACGACGATTGCCACGAACGCGATCCTGGAACGAAAAGGGGCCCGCACGGTATTCGTGACGACGGCGGGCTTCGAAGATTTGCTTGTCATCGGCCGACAGGACCGTCCCAACTTGTACGACTTCCACGTGACACGGGCGTCTCCGGCGGTCGATTCGGGGATGTGCCTCGGAGCCCGCGAGCGCGTCGACGCGCGAGGACGCCCATTGCGGCCGCTGACGGAGCGGGAGGCCCGCCGAATAGCCACGGAGGTACGTTCCCGAGACGCGGAATCGGTGGCGGTTTGCCTGCTCTTTTCCTTCTTGCGACCGAGCCACGAGCGAATGATCCGTAAGGCCCTTGGCGACCTTCCCGTCTCCGTGAGCCACGAAGTCCTCCCCGAATTTCGAGAGTACGAGCGCGCCTCGACCACCGCCTTGGATGCATACCTGAAACCGCTGGTGGCCCGCTACCTGGCCGAC
>VBLS01000181.1 GCA_005878635.1 Methanobacteriota archaeon
ACCGGTAATACGATCGCCTCCGACTCCACGGTGAAGCTCGTGTTCACCGTCCGCCTCTACGGTCAAGGAAACAAGACCCTGCAGGTTTATGTCTTCGACAAGTCGGAGCCGTACACGTGGATCACCCCGGAGAACAAGGTCTCCACGCCAATCAACGTGCGCCAGCCGTGGTGGCAGCCCTATGCGATCGCGGGGGCGGTCATCGGCGTGATCGTCCTGTTCGTCTTCGCGATGTACTTCCGCCGGAAAGTCAAGGCCGGTGAATGGCGTCCGCTTCGGGGCCGCCGCGGGGAGAAGGGCGGCGAAGAGGAGAGGAAGCCGAGGCGGGAAGTCAAGGAAGAGAAGAAGCGCCTCTAGCATCCCCAGGGGTTTCGGCCTACATCTCCCTCGGAGCCGTGACCCCGAGGCAGTCTAGCCCGTTGTGCAACACGATGCGGGCCGCGTCGACGAGCGAGGCCCGGGCGTCTCGGAGGGCCGGAGGCTCGGCCGTGAGCACCGGGCAATCCCGGTAGAACTGGTTGAACTGGGATGCGAAATCGGAGGCGAACGATGCGACCACGTGCACGCGTCGGCTGTCCGCCGCGTCGCGCACGGTGGATGGGAACTTGGCGATCCAACGGAGGAGTCGTTGCTCTTGCGGATGCAGGAGCAACCGCGGCTCTCCGGGGCTCAGGTCGCCCGCCTTCGCGAGGATGCTACAGGCCCGGGCGTGGGCATACTGCAGGAACGGGGCGGAGTTCCCTTCGAAATTCAGGGCGTCCTCCCACCGGAACGTGATCGCTTTCTCCGCCTGAACGCGGACGATGTTGTAGCGGAGGGCGCCCAGGCCGATTGTCTCGGCGATCGCCCGCCGTCGTGGCTCGGAGAGGTCTGCCCGGCGTCGCGAGACCTCCGCGAAGGCGCGCTCGATCGCTTCGTCGATGAGGTCATCGACGTAGACGACGATTCCCTTGCGCGTCGACATGCGGCCCTCGGGGAGGCTGACGAACGCGTAGTAGATCGTCTCCGGGGCCCAGTCGATGCCCATGAGCTGGAAGGTCGCCTTCAGTCGCTGGAAGCTCAGCTTTTGATCTTCCCCGAGGACGTTGATCGCGCGGTCGCACCGTTCCATCTTGCGCAGATGGTAGGCGAGGTCCCTCGTCGTGTAGAGCGAGGTCCCGCGGCGTGTCACGAAGAAGTACTTCGCGGCGTCGCCCTCGAGACCGAAGCCGCTGAGGTCGAGATAATGGGCGCCGTCCTCTTCTTTGCTCAAGGGGAGGAGCCGCTCGATGACCCGGTGGACGCTGCCGTCCAAGATCAGATCGCTCTCCCAGAAAAACGAGTCGAACGTGATACCGAGCCGCGTCAGGACCGCGACGATGCGATGGAGGACGCCGTCCCCGACCGCGCGGATCGCCCGGGTGAGCTGCCCATCGCCGCCCTCGAAGCGATCGATCAGGGACTCGATCTCCTTCCCGAGGGCGGGATCCTTCTCGAGGAGCGCATTCGCCCGCTGATACAGTCGGACATATCGCCGTTCGACGCGCTCCTCCGCCTCATCCTCGGGGGTCGGCTTGAGGTTCGTGACGGCCCAATACAGCAGGACCATCTGCTTGCCGATGTCGTTCACGTAGTACTCCCGTTGCACCGGGTGTCCCGCGTAGCGGAGGAGGCGACCCAGGGAGTCTCCGAGGAGCGGGTTGCGGGCGCGCCCGACATGGAGTGGCCCGGTCGGATTCACGCTCGTATGTTCCAGGAGGACCCGCTCGGTCCTCGCCGGCGAGGTCCCGTACCGATCGCCCATTAAGCGAACCGAGGCCAGGACGAGCTCGGAAAAGGAGGCCGGGTTGACCTGGAAGTTGATGTAGGGGCCTTCCGCCCGCAGAGGTTCGAACGGCGGCGCTGGGCGCACCCGAGCCGCGCGCGAGGCGATGTCTCCCGGGGATGCTTTGAGGGCCTTGGCCCAGGGATGGGTCGCGAGGGCAAAGAGGCCCCGGCCTTCTGGGGCCTCTTCGAGGGTCCCCGGCGTCGTGACGTGCAACGCGGTCTCAATGGACCGTCGGACCCCTTCCGCCACGTCTCGGAGCTCGGACCACGGGTCGTGGCCCATCACGTCACCCGGAACCGCAAGATGGCGGCGATTCCCCCGAACGCGCGGAGGAGGAGCTGTCCCTCTTCCGAGTCCTTCGAGATGAGTTCCACGTTCGTCCCCGTCTGCCCCGCCATCATCGTCAGGTCGTCGATGAGCTCGCGGCTCTCGGCGACGGTCAGCGGTCCTCCGTCCTTCGGGCACGTCGGCAGTTCGCCCGCGTCGTCGATGGTCTTCTCCCCCTCCCAGTCGCCGTTCGCGCACCGCAACTTGGCGCGGGCTTTTCGGAGCCCCTCAGAGACCAAGAGGGTGTCGACCGCGCCGAGCCGGAGGGCATTCCGGACCTGTTCCTCGCCGTAGGCCGCCAGGCCACCGTCCGCCTTCCGGATCTCCTCCATCAGGCGTTGGACGAGCGTCTTCTCCCGCATCAAGTCGAGGCCGCTGAGGATCTCGCGGGACTTCTCGACCAGCTCGCGCAGGCCGTACTCGTCCGTGTAGCCGACGTCGAGGAAGGTCGGCAGGATCTTCTTCCTGAGTTCGTGATGGACGAACTCGCCGGTCGCGAACTCCTCCTTCGAATAGCCGGGCCCTCCGATGATGATCCCTTTGATCTCGGGCCGGGTCAGGAACGCTTCCGTCATCAGCTCGCCGATCTTCTTGTACCACTCGTGGACGGCGATGTCGTGCCCTCGCTCGAACCGCCGGGCGCTCTGTCCGCCCATCCGGTGCTTGGAAGGCACCTGCGACTGGAGGTTCTTGATCACCTCGATCCTTTTCCCCCGGAGCACGCCGAGCGTGGCCTCGCTCCAGTCGATCACGACGAGGCCGTAGACGTCCTTCTCCGCGAGCATCTCGTGCAGCGGCTCGGTGTAAAACTTCGAGTCGCAACGATACCGGAACGAAGCGACCGGCTCCGGCGGCTCGAGGACGTAGGCGACCATCTTGGTCTGGTCCGCGCCGACGGACACGTGGCCCGTGAAGACGACGAGCCCGGTCGGCGGCGGCATCCGGTAGCCCTTGAGTCGCTGCATCGCCGACTCGATCGCCTGCATCACGTTCTTGCGGGTGCCCGCGCTCTTGATGTTCGAGGACTGCGAGAGCTCCCCCCGGAGGTAGTTCGTGACGTCGGAGATCGGGCGCTCCGGCGGGACGTAGACCGTGACGAGTTCCGTCCCTCGGCCTTGGGCGGCCTCGATCTCTTCGAGGGCCCGACGGAACTTGTACTTCTCCATCCCTGTGATCTGCGCCATTTTCGCGCCTCTACACAGTTATCTGGTCCTACTTGTATCTGGCGACAAAGCACCCCTGAAGGATCGGAACCCCTGGTCGCCGACCAATCGTACCCTGTCTGTCGGGACGGTCATCTCCTTACGCGCATTCAACCCTTACAAGGCAAACGCTACGGCGGGTCGCGCGTGCCGGTCCCGTACGTCGTTCCCGAGCTTGACCAAGTATTCATATCGCTCCTTACCTTTGCGTCGAGAACGAGATTTCATGGAGAAAGTCGTCGTCTCCCTCGGCGGTTCCGTCCTCGTTCCGGGGGACGACGACGCGCGCTACGTGCGCGCGCTCGCGCAATTGTTGCACAGCCTTTCGTCGCGGGTGAAGTTGTTCGTCGTCACGGGCGGCGGCCGCGTGGCGCGATATTACATCGAGACCGGCCGCTCCGTCGGAATCGGTGAGCGGACCCTCGACGGGTTCGGCATCGCCGTGACGCGCCTGAACGCGCGCCTCCTGTCGGCGGCCCTCCGCGGGCGGGCCAACCGCGAACCGGCGACGGCCTATGCCGAAGCGGCCCGGCTCGCAAGGCGATATGCGATCGTCGTCATGGGAGGCACCCGCCCCGGCCACACGACGGATCGGGTTTCCGCGTCCCTCGCCCGATTCGTCCAGGCGAATCGAATCGTCAACGCGACGTCCGTCGATGGCGTGTACTCGGCCGATCCGAAACGGGATCCAAGCGCGCGACTCCTCCCGCACGTCGGGTTCGACGACCTCGTGCGGCTCTCGGGGAAAGGCCATCGGACCGCGGGGCCGAGCGTCGTGTTCGACCCGGTCGCCGCGCGCGTGGTCGCGCGAGATCGGATTCCGCTGAGCGTCGTCCACGGTCGCGATCTGCGCGCCCTCCGAGCGGCGATCCTCGGCGAGTCATTCCACGGGACGCGCGTGACCGACGACTAAGCGGTGGGCGACTTGAACCGACGGGTGCTGTATGAGTTGCTCGCCGCGGGAACGTTGGGCCTGTCCGGGGTTGGCGTCGTCCTCGCCGTCGCGGGGGCAGCTTTCCAACAGGTCCTCGGGGTCGCGGCGGCCTCGCTCTGCGCGGTCTTACTCCTCGTCCCCGGCCTGTTCTTCCTCGCCTTTTCGCGGCGCCTGGCTTCCCGCGATCTCGCCTTGGCCCATGCCGCATCCTTCGCGAAGGGGCGGGATTCGATCGGCATCCAAGATCTGGCCGACGAGCTCCAAGTGCCTCGCGCGGCCGCGTTGCGCGTCCTGCAGGTCGCCATCCAGGAAGGGTACCTCCGCGGGACGTTCCGAGGGAGCGACACGTTCGTCGCCGAAAGGGCCACCCAGCGGGAGGAGGATCGATGACGTTCCGAGGGTTCATCGCAGTCGACGTGCCTGAAAGTCCCGCCCTGGACCAACTCGCGGCGGACCTGCGGAGGGCGAGTCCATCCCTCAGGGTGGTCGACACCGGTCAAGTGCACCTAACGGTCAAGTTCCTGGGCGAGACGGAGGAGGGCCTCATCCCCGAAATCGTGACCACCATCCGAGAGGCGACCGCCGGCGTGCCCCCATTCGAGATCCGGGTCCGCGGGACCGGCGCGTTCCCGAGCCTGGGCCGGATGAACGTCATCTGGGTCGGGGTCGAGGGTGCCGAACCGATCGCCAAGATCGCCGACTCCTTGGAGGCCGCTCTGGAGGCCCTCGGCTTTCCGAGAGAAGGCCGTCCGTGGAAGGCGCACGTCACGCTGGCCCGCGCGAAGGGCCGGAGCGATCTCGACCGCGTCCGGAGGATCCTCGAATCCCACGCCAGCGACCTGTTCGGGACGCACACGGCCGACGCGGTCCACCTCAAGAGGAGCGTCCTGACCCCACAAGGGGCGCGGTATTCGGTCGTGGAAACCGTCCGATTGGGATCGTGAAGGTCGAGCTCGGACCCGTTCCATACCTCTACTTAGAGGTACGAACCGCCTCGCTCGGGCCTGAATCGGTGACCGCTCACTCTTTCTTGTCAGCGAGGAGCTTCAGCTGGTCCCATTCGATCGTGTGCTTCAGTCGATACTTCTGGAGGACCCGACTCAGGGCCTCCGTCACGCGCGCGACTTCCAGGGCCTTCCCTCGACCGTAAACGTAAAACTCGACCTCATTCGAGATCGGGAAGATCATTCGCATGACGCCTTCGCGGTTGTACCCCTCGGGCTTCCGATTGCTCCGGAGGTCGCGGAGGTTTTCTTCGACCAGGACGTCGACGCTCTCCATGTCCTCTGGCAGCTGCTGCGTCTCCTCCAGGAATTTCAAGAAGAGCGGGCGGAACGCGGAGACGAGGTTCTTCCATCGGACCTTCTTGTCGAACTTGATGTGGCCGCTCCGCGCCCGCACCTCCGTTCCGATGAGGCGAGCGCTATTTAACGGTGTTCCGCTCACGACGGACACGACATGACGCGCGTCAGACTTAAACGCCGCGTCCTGCTTTCCGCGCAAGTGCGCACCGCCCTGACGATCGCAGGCAGCGACTCCGGGGGCGGCGCGGGAATTCAGGCGGACCTGAAGTCGTTCGCGTCGATCGGCGTGCACGGGACGAGCGTCATTACTTGCGTGACGGCCCAAAACACGCGGGCGGTCGATTCGATCTTCGCGATCCCCACCGCGGAAATTCGGAAACAGCTGCGCGCGGTCTTGGACGACTTCGATGTCCGTGCGGCGAAGACCGGGATGCTCTACTCCGCGGGCATCGTCCGGGCCGTCGCGAACGGCCTACGGCGCACCTCGTTCCCCCTCGTCGTCGACCCGGTGATGATCGCGACCGTCGGCGCGAGGCTCGAGAAGGACGATTTCCAAGCGGCCCTCGTCGACCGCCTCTTCGATCGCGCGGCCCTCGTGACCCCCAACCGCTACGAGGCGGAACGGCTCTCCGGCCTCCCGATCCGGGACGTCACGTCGATGGAGGCCGCGGCGCGGGCGATCCGCCGCCTTGGGCCCCAGGCCGTGCTGGTCAAGGGAGGCCATCTCAAGGGCCCCCTCGTCGATGTGCTCTTCGACGGCGTCCGGATGGTCCGCCTCGGAGGCCGACGATACCGAAAGGCGCTCCACGGCGCGGGCTGCACGCTCGCGGCCTCGACCGCGGCGTACCTCGCCCTCGGGCACCCGCTCCTCGAGTCCGTTCGGCGGGCCCGCCGGAAAGTCGCCGCGGGGTTCCGGGCCTCGTACCGGGCGGGTCACGGTGTCGAGATTATCAATTCCCAAATCACCGGGGGTCGATAGGAAGGACCTCTCGTTCGTCTGCGACGGTTCCTTCGGCTCAAGCACATTATCAAAGCGGAGAGGCTCTCCCCAAAACTTCAAGTAGGCTGACCAAACTCCGCGCGATTGGGTAGTCTGGCTATCCTCACCGCCGCGTCGGGCGGGCGCCCTCGCGCCACGTCCGGACGGCCGAGGATCGCACGGACCGGATGGATCGCGGAGGCGGGGCCGACGTCGAGTCGAAGGAATGGCGATGCAGACACGAGCCCCGAGTCCACCGTCCGGGGGCGTTGATGGCATGCGGATCGCTTTGTTCACGGACAGCTACCTCCCGACGGTCGACGGCGTCGTGACCTCCGTCCTATCGACCCGCCGGCAGCTCGAGGCCCATGGGCACGAGGTCGTGGTCTTCGCCCCGGAGGACCCCCGCCGCCGCGGGACGCACGAGGACGGCACGGTATATGTCCGGGCGAAGGAGTTCCGCCATTATCCAGGGTACCGCCTCGCGATGTTCCCCGGCCGCGAGGTCGACCTGATCAAGGACCTCGGGATCGACGTGATCCACATCCACGGGGTCGGCTTCGTCGGGATCAAGGGCCTCTGGGCGTCCTGGCAGGCGAAGATCCCCCGGGTCTCGACGTTCCACACGATGATCCACGACACCCTCGCGTTCTACTCCCCGTTCGGCCTCAACCTCCATCTGCTCGAGCGGGGCCTCCGCTTTTACCTGAAGATCTTCCTCCGGAAGACCCAGGGCGTCGTCGTCCCGAGCCGCGCCATCCTCGACGAGATCATGGCGCTCTCGCCGCGGGCGAACATCGCGGACGTGATCCCGACGGGCGTGGACCCCGAGCGGTTCCGGCCGGACATCTCGGGCCAGGGCATCCGGACGAAGTGGGGGCTGAACGGCCACGACGTCGTCCTGCACGTAGGCCGCGTCGCGCCGGAGAAGAACCTGACCACCTTGATCCACGCGTTCCCGCGGATCTTGGAGCAGAACCGGGACACGAAGCTGATGATCGTCGGGACCGGGCCGTACATGGAGAAGTACTACGACCTCGTCGCTCGCCTCGGACTCTCCGGGGACGTGATCTTCACCGGGTTCGTGCCGGACGCCGATTTGCCGAAATACTACGCGGCGGCCGACGCCTTCGCGATCGCGTCGAAGTTCGAGACCCAGGGCCTCGTGGTCCTGGAGGCGCTCGCCTCCGGGCGCCCCGTCGCGGGGGCGAACTACCGCGCGATCCCGGAGTTCGTGCGCGAGGGCGTCAACGGGGCCCTCTTCGACCCGAACGACGTCCGCGGCTGCGCCGCCGCCATCCTGCGCTGCCTGCGGGGCCGTGACTCGATGCAGGAAGCCGCGCGAGAGGTCGCCCTCGACTATTCCGTGGAACGATGCACGCGCCGCCTCGAGCGGGTGTACGAGCGCCTCGTGGCCGCGTGAGCGGGATGGACGGGCCCTCGGCGGCTCGAGGACGGCCTGGCCCGCCGGAGGGAGCGCCGGTCTCCATAATCGTGCCGACCTGGAACGAGGCGAAGTGCCTGCCCGCGTTGCTCGATTCCCTTCGGGCCCAGACCCGGTCGCCCGCGGAGATCCTCGTGGCGGACTCCGGGAGCACCGATGGAACGCAGGAACTGGCCCAGGCGAGGGGCGCCATCGTCCTCGAAGGCGAGCGCAAAGGTCCCGGAGAGGGACGGAACCGGGGCGCCCGCGCGGCGCGGGGGGACCTCCTGGTCTTCGTGGACGCCGATTGCATCGTGCCTGGGGACTTGGTCGAGGCGATCGTCGCCGTCGCGGAGGCACCGGACGTCATCGGAGGCGCGACCGGGTTCGTCCCCGCGCAGGGCACCCTCGCCGAACGCGCCCTCTTTCTCCTGGCGAACGGCTACCAGCGGGCCCTGACCCTCTGGGGCTATCCGCATAACGCGGGGTTCTGTTTCTTCTTCCGGCGGTCCGCCTTCGAGGCCCTCGGCGGAATCCGCGATGAGATGCTCTTGAACGAGACCCACGACATCGCCCTGCGGTCGCGGACTCTCGGACGGTTCGTGATCCTGCCCCAACGAGTCCAGACTTCCATGAGGCGGTTCCGGACGTACGGGTACTTGCGCACGATACTCAAGGAGTACATCGCGTCGACGATCCTCTTCTACGCGACGGGGCGGACTCCTTCCGATCGATTCCGCCCCCAGCCAGCGCGATGAACCGTCAGGGTTTCCCCGCCCCTCGGACCCGTCGGCGACGGTACAACCAGGATCCGCTGATGGAGAGGGCGATGACGATGACGATCAAGGCCAACGAGATCGTGCGCGCTGTGCGGACGTTGTACGAGACCCCAATCACGAACACCACGTAGAGCAGGGCCGCGTACTTCGCCAGGCCTCCCGAGGCGACGAAAGCCATCGACTTCGGGTAGCTCCACCGCAGGGTCGCGATGAACGCCCCGACGAACGGGACGACAGGGGCAACTCGGTTCAGGAGGATGATGCGCTCGTCCCTCACGACGAGGAACTCGGTCCATCGCCGCATGCCCGACTCCAGCCACCGCGGCATATGTCGGTCTTGGATCAGCAGGCGGCGGACCGCGGCGTACAGCGTGCTCGTCCCGAGGAGGTCGCCCGCGACCGCGACGGCGAGGAGGACCGCGGCCCAGCCGACCGGATCCATCGTCTCCGGCCGGAACGTGTAGGTGATCAGGATCCAGGCTTCCGGGAGGGCCGGGAAGAGCGCCGCGTCAATCGCGAAGATGACGAGCAACGCGACGAGGCTCCCGACGGGGCCGAGCGCACCGAAGAGGGCAGCGAAGAAGTCATCCAGGGAGGCCATCCGCCGCCTCAGGCCACGCGGGAGATGCGGACCATCGTGACCTCGAAGATCAAGGTGCGGCCCTTCACCGGATTGTTGTAGTCCAAGCTGTACGTCCCCGCCGCGAGGTCGACGGCGGTCACCGTGAACGAGACCGCGTTGCCGTTCCGGAAGCCGACGCGGTCTACCGAGCTCGCATCGAGGTGATGGTGCACGGTGATCGTACCGACCCCGCCATTGGCCCCGTCGTCGATCGAATCCACGCGAGCCTCCCACGCGCCGTACGGATGGACGATTTGCCCCGGCGTCGGACTGTTCGTGACCGTGACGACGGAACCCGACACGCCCACGGTGGCGGGCCAGCCCCAGAACGGATCGGTCGTATTCGCACCGGAGACGGCGGGGGCTTTGTAGGTCGCCGAGAAGTCGGACGCGTCCATCGTCAGGTGCACGGGCACGGATTCGAAGAGGGGCTTGACGAAGATCTTCGTCGGGTCGGCGGGCCCGTAACCCAGGTCCGGCGGGACCACGATGGTCGTCGCGTCTCCCACCGCGAGGCCCTGGATCCCCAGGTCAAAGCCTTTCACGACCTCTCCGCTCCCGACGCTCTTGACCTCCAGCGGCTGCCACGGGGGGTGCCAGCCGAAGGCGAAAGCCTTCGGATTGGAGGCGTTGTCCTGGGCGACGGCAAGGAGGCTCGTGTCGAACACGAGGCCGTTCTCGAACCGCCCGACGTAGTCGACCTGGACGTCGTCCCCGCTCCGCGCCCGGAGGGGCGGCCCCGCAAACTTCGGGACGATGAACCCGAAGTACACCGCGAGGATCGCGATCACGAGGATGAGCACGCCGATCAGCGACACGAGGGTGCTCACTCCTTCCTTATCGCGGACGAGGGGGCGGGCCATTGCGTTCTCGGGACACCGAGGAGTTGCCATAAACATTATGGTGCCCGCCTCGAAGCGGACCCTTCCTGACCACTCAGAGACTAGGCAAAGGAGGCGTAGTGTAGTTCGATCGATTCCTGGTCGTAGAGGATCACCGTGGGACTCGGGGTGGGAATCGCGGTCCCGTTCACGAGCATCTGCGAGGGGCTTCCAAAGGGTTTTCCCCAGACCGCAAAGAAGTCGCCGATCGAATAAAGGCGATTCACATCCGATTCGATATGGATCAGACCGGTCGAATCGTGAGTATGAACCGGCTCAAGACAGAATGCGCTCCTCCCGATGCTGGCAGGGATCGCAAACTTCGTCGCCCCGGAAAAGATGTTCAACTGCGTGTGCCAGTGATACAATCCACCGCCCTCGCCGCCGATGCAGGGAAGCGCCGGCGAGACGGTCGCAATCTGCAACAGGTAGTACCCGCCGAGCCCTCCGAGGAGGAGGAGCGCCACCAGGACGACATGCCAAGGCCGCACACGAATGGGTCGGCCTGCCGACCTCCGCGGGATCCTTCCGGGCTCAGCTCTCAGCCGCTCCAGGAGGCGCGGCGTGTCGGGATGCCTCGGATGGATGTCGTTCAGATGGCGGATCAGGTTCTCGGGCCGCACCGACACGTCGCAAATTGGACATCGATCCATCGTCGCCATGGAGCGTCGTTCTCGCTGGGACCGGAAGTCAGGAGGAGGTCCTATTTAGGAGTGCCGCGGACGATGGCCGAACTCACGCGTACATCGCGCCGGAGGAGTCCGCCGAGCGAATCGGATTATCGCCCAGGACTTTGTCCACCGCCCGCTCGAAGTCCGCCATCGATACGACCTCGCGGTCCTCGCGGATCGCGAACATGCCGGCCTCCGTGCAGATCGCATGGATGTCGGCCCCCGTCGCTCCGTCCGACTTGGAGGCGAGTCCGGCATACTCGACGTCGGCCGCGACGTTCATCTTCCGCGTGTGGATTTTGAAAATCGTCATCCGGGATTCGACGCCCGGCATCGAGATCTCGATGATCCGGTCGAAACGGCCCGGCCGCAGGAGGGCTTCGTCCAAGATGTCCGGTCGGTTCGTCGCTCCGATGATCTTGACCTCGCCGAGCGGATTGAAGCCGTCGAGTTCGGCGAGGAGCTGCATGAGGGTCCGCTGGACTTCCCGGTCCCCCGAGGTCGCGACCTCGAGGCGCTTCGCGCCGACGGAATCGAGTTCGTCGATGAACACGATCGAGGGCGCCTTCTCCCGGGCGAGCTGGAAAAGCTCGCGGACCAGCCGCGCCCCCTCGCCGATGTACTTCTGGACGAGTTCGGATCCGACGAAGCGGATGAACGTCGCCTGCGTCCGGTTGGCCACGGCCTTGGCGAGGAGCGTCTTCCCGGTCCCGGGCGGCCCGACGAGCAGCACGCCCTTCGGCGGCTCGATGCCGACCTTGCGATACAGGTCGGGCTTGAGGAGCGGGTCCTCCACGGCCTCGCGGAGCTCCCGCATCTGGCCTTCGAGGCCCCCGACGTCCTCGTACGTGACCGGCGGCTTGTCGATGATCTCGGCCCCGGTGACGATCGGATCGAGGGACGGCGGAAGGACGCCCATCACGGCCAGGGTCTGCTTGTTCAGGGCGACTCGCGCGCCTCGGGACCCGTCGACGACTTGACGACGACCCGGCCGTCCGCCAAGATGTCGCGGATGTTGCCGATGATCAGCGGCGGGCTCTTCAGGCGATCGAGTTCCTGCTTCAGCCGCCGAATCTCTTTCTGCAGCCGGACGAGCTCGGTCTCCGCGTAGCGCTTCTCGCCCTCGACCCGCCGAGCCGTCTCCAAAAGCTTGTCGTTGCGGTCCTCGAGAGAGGCGATACGCTCCGACATTTTCTCCGAGAATTCTCGGATCTGATCGTCGTCCATAAGTTCGCCCGGTGGGGGGGCTCGATGACGAAGGCTATATACCCGGCATTTTCTACTTAGTCTTTACGGGGCTGTTTTCCTGATCTGCGAATTGTGCGGAGCCGACGTCCCGCGGTTGAAAAGCGTCGCCATCGACGCGACGGTCCTCGCCGTGTGCGGGGAGTGCGCCCGCTTCGGAGAGGAGGTGTCGGGCCCCGCCCTGCGGGCGAGCACGATGCCCCCGGTGATCGCCCAGCGGCTGGAGGCCCGCCAGCGGCGGATGACGCCGAAGGACGTCTATGAACAGGGGGGCGAACTCGAACTGATGGAGGACTTCCCGCGGCGGATTCGCGAGGCCCGGGAGGCCCGCGGGTGGAAACAGGCGGACCTGGGGGCCAAGATCAACGAGCGGGCGAGCGTGATCGCGAAGCTGGAAGCGGGAGCCATCAGCCCGGGCGACGAACTGGTCCGCAAGGTCGAGCGTCAGCTCGGGATCAAACTCAAAGAGCGAGTCCAGCCGGTCGCGGTCAAGAAGGCCGCGGCCTCGGGTGGGATCACTTTGGGGGACCTCCTCAAGGAAAAGGACGACGGCGCGTAGTCACGGCATCTGCAGGCGCGCCTTCACGGCCGGAAGGAACGGCGCCACGTCCACGCCGGCCTGGCGGGCCGCGATCATCGCGGCGACCTCGACCTCGACGTCCATCTTCTCCTGGACCTCGTTCACCCGACGGATGACCGCCTTCCGGTCCATGCCGGTCTTCGCGGCGATTGCATCGACGACCCGGAGGAACAGGTCCTCCTCGACCGGAGTGGGCATCGCGAGGATGGCGGTCGTGGGCACGTAGTCCCGCGGGACTTCGACGGTCGAGACGTCGAAGACCGGCCGGATCGTCCCATCGCGGGACTCGAGCAACTTCGTCTCGAGGCCGACCTGCAACAGGCGCTGGGCGTCCCTCGGCGGGAACCACCTCAGGTCCATGGAGGCCGACAGGACGAATTCGCGCTCGGTCAGGCTGTCGCGGCCTTTCCGCTTGTACAGGAGCGCGATTGCGTTGCGGAGCTCTTCCATGCGGATCGAGTGTCCAACGAACGGGCGGGGCTAGATAAACGTGCGGCGGGCGGGCGAATCTTTATCGGCTCCCAGGCCGTTGATTCGGTGCTCCAGCGTAAGGTCGCGCCGACTCGTGACGCGCGATGCAAGCCTGGAGAGGATGCCGTATGGGTCCCTCCTCGACAGCCCCGGATTCGGGGCGTTCCGTGACAGGGGGACAACGCGGCGTCCAACAATCCCCCGGCTAGGGTCAGGGCGTCGAGTGAGCATTCGCTTGGCCGTGAAACGCGCTGTTACAGCCGGGGGACATCCCGGCCTCCCGACGCCCCTCTCGCTCCGGTCGCTCGCTCATCAAGTCGTCAATCCCTTGGAGCGGCGAGGCGCCTCCATCGAAGTTCCGGAGGGCTTGAGCATTCGACTTTTCGAATTGGCGCAGGAATCCCAAGGCACGCCGCCCGAACCGGACCCGGTTCCCCCTCGCATTGAGCGCCGCCAAGGTCGCGTTCTCCCCCGTCACGAAGACGATACTCCCACCGCGGAATCGGATCTCCTGCAAGGGTCCGGTGGACGGATTCATCGTTGTCTCGACGAACATCCGGATCGCCGAGAGCATCCCTCCAACGATGTCGGAGTCCAAGCCTGCGGATTGGATCGGGGTCACATGATGCAGGAGGATCCCGCTTCGGTGGAGGAGGAAGACCTCGGCCGGACCGGAGGGACGGCGCAAGGCAGGGACGATGGGACCGGCCGGGAGGAATAGGGATCGCAAGACGAAGACGAGGACGGCCACGACGACCAGTGCGGGCAGCGGCGAGAGGGGAGCCTGAGGTCGCATCGGAAGGACGACGAGTGAGGTGGGCACGTTCGCGAGGCGCACCTGACCACCGCTTGCGTTGCCGTAGGTCGCCGCAACGGCCGCGTCGACCTGCTGCAAGTCGTTCGCGGGAGGCAGGGTTGCGGTGAAGGACAACACCGTCGTCCCGATCGGCACCGAATCGAGGACCCATGTCACCCGTCCGTCTCGGATCGTCGGTTCCCGGGTCGCGGACGTCACGACCATCGCCGCCGGGATCGTGACGACGACCGACACATCGTGCGCGGTCTTGTTCCCCATGTTCGTCACATCGACGCGATAGGTCACGGGGTTTCCGGGCATGACTGCGGACTCGTTCGCTTCCAAGCGCACGTCGACGTTCGCTTCTGCGACGACGCTCAGTGGGACGCTGTGGACGCTGGCGCTCAGTTGGATCGGATCCATCGAGTCCTCGTTGTCGTGGCCTTCGCCATTCTTCCAGAGGGCCACCGACGCGCCGTAAACGATGTCCCGTCCTTCCGTGCCCGCCTTCGCAACGGCCTGCACCTCAATCGAGAACGGACGCAGGTCGTCCTGGATGCAAACCCAGGTCCGCCTCGACTCGAGGCACGAATCCGGAATGGTCGTGGACGTGACGTCGAATCCGTCCAGAGGCGCCTCCGTGATCACGAGCTTCCGGGCCTTTTCCTTAAGCGGCTCGATCCAAATCCAGAAGCTCACGTTCTCCGTCGGAGAGGCTTCCGTGCGGCTGACGAAGATCGATGCCTGCACCGGCCGCTCCGAGTCTCCGGCCACCGCAGGGATGGACGCGACGAGGACGAGGCACACCGCGAAGATCAGCGGCAGGCACGCCCGGAATCGGCGGGGCATCAGCTGGGCCAAGACCATCGATTCCACGTGCAGAGTTCTCCCTCCTTATCGAATGAATGCCCCAACGGCAGGTAAGTCATTCATTCGCAGGAGGAGCTAAGAGGGTTCCGGCTAGATTATCACTTAGCCGGTGATCGCGGATTCGGCGGGTGGAACTTAGAGTTGAGGACGGGAGCCTCCACATCGAACCCGGACGGCGGACATGATCCCGAAGAGTTGCGCGAATCGGCCGACGGCACGACGCTTCACGTGGAAGCATTGTGCGATTCCTTCGCCCCTTGGGACCGAATCCGTCGCCGGGCCCGTCTTCCTACCAGAAGGACCAGCAGCAGTGTGCCCGCGATGGGCCACACGATGGTGTCGAATTCGGGGATGTAGTAGAAGTATGTCTCGGACGTCGAGGATTTCCAGTAGACCGCACCGAGCGAGGTCCCGTAGGCCGGGTCGTTCGGCGCACGCACGATCAGGGAGGGGTAATCCGTCGAAACGTCGATCGCCGTGCGGGTGCCCCACGTCCCGCCGATCCTCGAATTGAAGTACAGCTGCGGCGCCGAAACACCAACGTATAGGGCGTACACGTTTCCGTCCTTGTCGAGTCCGATCGTCGGCCGCGTGAACTGGGTGCCGCTCCAGGAGT
>VBLS01000182.1 GCA_005878635.1 Methanobacteriota archaeon
CATGTCACGAGCGGAGGGATGCGTTTCCATGGTCTCTCCTTTGCGCGTACGATGCCCGGAAGCTGATCCCCGAGCGACACGCCGCCGCCTTCTGGGATGTCCTGCGGAACCACAGCCATCTCATCCCCGCGGGGGAACTCGGGGTCGCGCTGGAATTATTCCCGGACGGAGGCGGCTCGTGATCGACGTCCGCGAGGCGATCGAGGAGGTCCGGCAGCGGACGGGCGACCAGGCGTATTGGCACGCCCTCGAGATGGTCCTCGGGACCTTGACCGCGAGGACGCTGCGATCCACCCTCCGCTTGAAAATCCGCGGGGAGGACCTGTCCGAGCGGGAGCGCGTTGCCAAGGGGCTTGCGGAAATATTCTCCGCGCAGGCCGCCACGGTCGACAATCTCGCCCGCCGCGAAGCGGCCCTCCGGGGACCGCGGCCGCGTGAAGCAGCCCTGCAGGAATTGGAGACGCACAGTCACTGGGTCGATTTCTCGGACCCGGCGAACGAAGCTCGGCGAGCGATGGGCTTCGTCAAGCGAGGGATCGAACGAGGCGCGAAGGTCGTCGCACTACTGCCTTCGCCCGACATCGAGGCGTATCGCCGCGAGCTCGTCGAGTCCGAATGCGGGGAGGATCTCGACTCCGGCCGAGTGTCCCTGGAATCGGTGGACGACCGCCTCGAGATGTTGAAGACTGCCGGCGTCCTCGCGGTGCTCCTCCTCTCGATCCAAGGCCTCATCCAGGTCGCGCGGGGCCAAGGATATCCGGAGGTTTGGTTGGTCGGAAAAATCGCATCGTCCCTTTTCGCCTCGGCGCCCCAGTACCCGGCCCTCACCCTGCGAATCGAAGCGGCCCTGGATTCCCTCACGAGAACCCTCCCCCTTTCCCTGTACTGTCCGATGCCCGATCATTTCCCGGGAGAGCCGGGGCTGATGGCCATGTTCCTGTCGGGCCACGGATGGGCCTCGATCCTCGACACCGCGCTCGGACCCACGCCCAGTTGACGACGGAGCGTTCCACGCCATATGTCCTAGCGATACATCCCGCCCACCCTGGACATTCCACGAAGCACCCGAAACATGAAATCGGCCGACGGGTTGATGGGACCGGGTCCGCCATTGGCTTCGAAAAGAGTCCTGGATTGGTTGCTTGAGGACGACCAGCCTGCCGTCCAATACCTGACGTTGAAAGAGCTCGTTGGAAAGGCGGAAGACGATCCGGAGGTCCAAGACGCGAAGGAACTCATTCCGAAGAAAGGGTGGGCCGCAGACGTTCTGGCCCGGCAGAATCCCGAGGGTTGGTGGGTGGGCCCCGAGAGCCTGTACCAGCCGAAGTACCTCTCGACGAATTGGATGCTCCTCGTCCTGTCCGACCTCGCGTTGACGATGGACGACCCGCGAATCGAGAGGGCCTGTGACCTATGGATCCGTCGATACTCCAGGCCGGACGGAGGTTTCGCCATCGAGCGCGACAAGAAGGCGCACCTGTGCACGACAGGCAACATGGCGCGCGCACTCGTCCGTTTTGGATACGCGGACCATCCCGACGTCGCACGAGCGTTCGAATGGTTCGTCGAGCACCGCGACAAGAACGGGGGATGGAGCTGCTTCGGGAGCGGCCGGAACCTCGACTCATGGGAGCCGATGAGTGCGTTCGCCGTCTATCCGAAGAAGAGGTGGACCGAAGCGATGAAGCGAGCCGTGGAGGCCGGGGCCGAGTTCTACCTGCAGCGGGAACTTCACCGCCAGGGGGAGCATTACGAACCTTGGTATCGCTTCCACTATCCTACGCACTACTACTACGATCTCCTCGTCGGCCTCGATTTCATGACGGCCCTCGGATACGGGGAGGACCCCCGCATGAGGCACGCAATTTCCCATTTGAAAGAGAAGCGCCGGTCCGACGGACGATGGAACCTCGACGCGATTCATCCGGATGTCGAGGGCTCGATCGCGGAGTGGTATGCGAAGCATCCGAAGCACGCGCCCGTGCCATTCGGGATCGAGGCCGTAGGCAAGCCCAGCAAGATGATCACCCTTCGAGCGATGATCGTCCTTGAGCGGCTCGAGCGGACGAAGTAGACTCGGCGAGTGTAACGGTTTCTCAGTCGATCCGTTCGTACGCGGGCAGGGTGAGAAACTCGACGAAGGTGTCCGCGTAGGTGATGGCGTCGAACAGTTGGCGCGCCTCCTCGAATTTTCCGGTCCGGAATGCCTCGATTCCCATCGATTCTCGGATCCTTGCGAGTTCGCGTTCTTCGATCTCCTTGACCCGGAGGAGAGTGAGAGGTTGGCCGTCGTGCTGCCTCACGGCATGGCGCAACCACTGCCAGATCTGGGACCGGGCGATCTCCGCCGTGGCCGTATCCTCCATGAGGTTCGAAATCGCCGCGGCCCCGACCCCCCGTAGCCAAGACTCGAGATACTGAATCGCGACGCCGATGTTGCTCGACATGCCGAGTTCCGTGACGGTCCCGCCGGGGACCCGCACGTCGAGGAGTTTCTTGGCCGAGGCCTGGACTTCTTCCCGCAGTCGGTCGACCTGATTCGGCCGAGACCCGAGGAACCGATCGAACACTTCCATGGCGACCGGGACCAAGTCCGGATGGGCTACCCAGGTCCCGTCGAATCCGTCGTTCGCCTCCCGGATCTTGTCTTCCCGGACCTTGGCGAAGGCGATTTCGTTCGCGGCCGGATCCTTGCGGCTCGGGATGAATGCCGCCATGCCGCCGATCGCGTGCGCACGCCTGCGGTGACACGTGCGGACGAGCAGGTTGGTATACGCCCGCATGAACGGAACGGTCATCGTGATTTGCGCCCGATTGGGCAGGACGAACTCCTTGCGAGCGCGGAACTTCTTGATGATGCTGAAGATGTAGTCCCATCGGCCTGCGTTCAGGCCCGCTGCGTAGTCCCGCAGTTCGTACAGGATCTCCTCCATCTCAAACGCCGCGGGGATCGTCTCGATCAAGGCGGTCGCCTTCACGCTTCCCGCCGGGATCCCGACCCGTTCCTCGGCGAAGCGGAAAACGTCGGCCCACAGGCGGGCCTCGAGATGACTCTCCATCTTCGGGAGGTAGAAGTAGGGGCCCGTCCCCCGGGCGAGAAGCTCCTTCGCGTTGTGGAAGAAGTACAGCCCGAAATCCACGAGGCTCCCAGAAGCGACCTTGCGGTCGATGCGCAGATGTTTCTCGGGGAGATGCCACCCGCGGGGCCGCACGACCAAGGTCGCGGTCTCGGGGTTCAGTCGGTACTCCTTCCCCTCCGGGCCGCGGAATTCGAGCGTGCGCCGGACGGCCCGAATGAGGTTCAACTGGCCCTCGACGACGTTTCGCCAGGCGGGCGTGTTCGCGTCCTCGAAGTCCGCCATGAACACGCTCGCCCCGGAGTTGAGGGCATTGATCATCATCTTGCGATCCGTCGGCCCGGTGATCTCGACCCGCCGGTCCTGCAGATCCGAGGGGACCGGGGCAATGCTCCAGGAGCCCTCCCGTACGGCGCGCGTGTCCGGAAGGAAGTCCAAAGTCCCGCCGCGATCGAGCGCCTCCTGTCGCCGAGCCCGCTGTCGCAGGAGATCCCGCCGAGCACCGTCGAACCTTCGATGCAGAGCCGCGAGGAACCCGAGCGCCTCCGCCGTGAACAGCGACTCATCCTGCTCGGCGACGGGAGCTCGGACCTCGACCCCCTCGACCGACGCCTTGTCCATCCGGCCGTTGCCCAATCGAGGCGTTCGCGCTCGGAAGGCATCAGCTTTGCGTACAGGACGGGTGGCAGATCGCTCCCACCCGAAGGCTCCACGCGACCGGCCATCGCCGGGCCAACGTCTTTGGCGAGCACGGCCATCCACGGCCCATGCAGGACCTGGAGCCAAAACCTATTGCCTTCGAGGGAGATGAGCCGGCGACGGATGGAGAGCCGAGGGGCGAGACCGTGACGACCCAGGTGACGTTCGCAACTCGCGCGCCCGGTCCGCTCCAAGACCTGACGGAGCGGAAACCCGGCCTCGCGATCGACGCGTATCCGCTGGGAGCCATGCTCCTCCTTCGGTTCCTGGGGGACGCCGAGGGCATCGAGGATGCGCCGGAACTCCGGGAGTCCGATCGGGAGGTCCTCTATCAGAACCGCTCCGGTAAGGAGGTTACGTTCCTCCTGAGCGGAGGCAAGCCGGAGGAGGAATCGATCGCGTCGCTTGCCGCCGACAACGCGCACATCCTCCCTCCGATCCGATGGCAGCGGGGCGAGGCCCTCATCACCCTCCTCCTCGAGGACGGCGCGGACCCGCGGACCGTCCTCGACCGATTCCCCGAGGCGCGCCTCGTGTCCAAGCACCGCCCCGTCGGGCGCCAGGGGACCATCGGGGCCCTCTCGTCGCCGCTGTTCCTCCCGAAGCTCACGGAGAAACAGGCCCGCGCGCTGCTCGCCGCCTTCGACGCGGGCTACTACGAATTCCCCCGGAACGTCACGACGGAGGACGTGAGCTTGTCCCTCGGGATCGCGCGGAGCACCTTCGAGCAGCACTTGAACCGAGCGGAACACCACGTCATCCGCGCGATGCTGCCGATGGTCCGGATGCGATCGGGCCGGCCCCACGCGGAGGCCCTCGAGGTGTACTCCAAGTTCAGCCGCGAGCTCGGTTTGTACGTCCAGCTGGAGGTCCTAGGCGACCGCGTCGCAGCCGTGAGCCTTGCGAAGAAGGCTTCCCCCGCAAGTATCGGGGAGGACCATCCCTACCTCGCCCGGATCCTCGAACACGTGCGGACGGGGGAGGGAGACCTGCGGGACATCCCGCTCCACCTCGAGGTCGGCCCCTTCGAACGCGAGGTCTTAGAATTCCTGCGGACGATCCCTCCCGGCACGACGATGACCTACGGGGAGGTGGCCCGGCGGCTCGGCCGGCCGAACGCGTCGCGGGCGGTCGGGACCGCATGTGCCCGCAATCCTGCGGTCATCGTGATCCCATGCCACCGCGTCGTCCCGAAGGCCGGCGGCCTGGGCGAATACTCCGCGATCGGCGGGCGAGAGACGAAGAAGAAGCTGCTCGTCGCGGAAGGCTTTGAGGTCGAAGCGAACGCGTCTTCGGTGCGTCAGGACTCGTCGAAACCGAAGGGGCCTCGCCGGCGTTCGCCGATTTGATCGGCCCGATGTCATGCCTGCGGTTGCGGATAGAGGTAGCAGGCGACCGAGTGACCGGGCGCCACCTCGACCCAGGCCGGCTCCAGAGGCGGTGGAAATTCGAGGACGATCGACCCCTCTGCGAGGGCGACCTCGCGGATCGCCTGGAAGGCCATCCCGCCCGCCTCGGCCGCTCGGCCGCGGACGAGGTCGGCGACGACTTGCCGTTGCGCCTCGGTGGGTCGCGATCCGCCGAAGAGTAACCTCAGGCGGTTTCCCTCCATCGAGACCTCGGACAGGGCCGGCAGCGTCGACGCGTGGGGGTTTCGAGAAGAGTCGAACAGATAGGCCGCGGCCGAGGCCGCGTCGCGGGGGCTCCAACCGCAGTGGGGCATGACCGCGTTGCATCGGGTGTGGAAACGGCAACCCGTAGGAGGGTCCACGGGACTCGGCACGTCGCCGGGGAGGAGGATCTTCTCCCGTCGCCTCTTCGGGTCCGGAACGGGGACCGCGGACAGCAACGCCTTCGTATACGGATGGAGGGGGGACCCGAACAGTTCGCGGGTCGGGGCCTCTTCGACGATCCGGCCCAGATACATCACCGCCACGCGATCGGCCATGTGGCGGACGACGCTCAAGTTGTGCGTGATCAGGAGATAGGTGAGGCCCTGCCGCCGTTGGATGTCCTTGAGCAAGTTGAGGATCTGGGCCTGCACCGACACATCGAGGGCGCTCGTCGGCTCGTCGAGCAGGAGGAACTCAGGCTCGGGGGCGAGGGCTCGGGCGATCGCGATCCGCTGCCGCTGTCCGCCGGAGAACTCGTGAGGGAACCGATAGAGGTGGTCCGGCCTCAGGCCGACCTCTTGGAGCAGCTGGGCGACGCGCTCCATCGCCTCGGGTCGGGTCATCTGGTTGTTGATGAGGATCGGCTCCGCGAGGATGTCCTTCACGAGCATCCTCGGATCGAGCGACGTGAAGGGATCCTGGAACACCGGTTGCATCCGCCTCCGAAGCGGCTTGAAGGCCCGGGTCCGGAGGCGGGTGATCGCGTAAGGATCGAGGCCGTCGCCTTGAGGTCCCTTCGGGCTACGCATCGCGCCGTCGTCCTGCGCGATCCGGTGCCAACGGTCCCTGGCGCTCGCGTACAGATTCGCGGGGACGTTGAACAGGACTTCGCCGGAGGTCGGAGGGATGAGCCGCAACAGGAGCCGTCCGAGGGTGGTCTTCCCGCATCCGCTCTCCCCGACGAGGGCGAGCGTCTCCCCGCGTCGGACGAACAGATCGACCCCATCGACCGCCCGGACCTGGGCGATCGTCCGGCGGAGGACTCCGCCCTTCACCGGAAAGTGCTTCTTCAGGCCCACGGCGCCAACGAGGATCTCATGCGCCTGGCGATCGCTCGGCAGCACGGGAACCCCCTTCCTCGTAGAGGAAACACGCGACGCGGCGGCCGTCCCCTTGGGGGAGCAAGCGAGGCTCCTCCGTCTTGCATCGCGCGAACGCATACTTGCAACGAGGATGGAACCGGCAGCCGGACGGTGGGCTCAGGAGATCCGGGACCGTCCCCGCGATCGTCGGCAACGGCGCGTCCGAGGGGACCTCCTTGTCGAGGGAGACGATCGACTCGAGCAATCCCTCGGTGTACGGATGGAGCGGATGCGCAAAGAGGTCGCCGACCGGCGCCTCTTCAACGATCTTGCCGGCATACATGACCGCGACCCGATCGCACAGTTCCGCGATCACCGCGAGGTCATGGGTGATGTAGAGGATCGAGGAATGGATCCGCTCGCGGAGGTCCCGGACCAACGTGAGGATCTGGGCCTGCGTCGTCACGTCGAGTGAGGTCGTCGGCTCGTCGGCAATCATGAGGGCCGGATCGCACGCGAGGGCCATCGCGATCATCACCCGTTGCTGCATGCCGCCGCTGAGCTCGTGCGGGTATTCGTTGTACACCTTGTGCGGCTCCGAGATCCGCACGTTCTTCAGCTGTTCGAGCACGCGGCGGCGGGCCTCTTCCTCGATCGGTCGCATCAGGATCCGGTGGAGGACCGGAATCGACATGACCAGTTTGAAGAGGACCTGCCGCGACCGGAACTGCGCTTGGGCCGCGAGCCGGCGCCGGTCGTCCTCCGAGGACGCGACTCCGGAGAGGACCCGCCACTCGCGGGTCATCCATTCCGACTCGAGCACATCGAGTTCGCGAGCGAGCCGAAGGAACCAGGCATAGCGCGTCCTCGACCGTTCCGAGAGGCGCCGGATCCTCGCGAGGCGCTCCTCCATCTGGAGGCCGGACCGATCGATGATCGCGGCGACCTTCTCGACTGGAAGGGCGCTCTGGAGACAGAAATCGGTGAGGAGCCGTTCCCGCTGCGCCGCATCGGGATGCGTCACCGCCTCCTTGAACAGCTCGAGGTCCTCGTCGGTGATCGCTTTCCGTGCGAGCAGGCGATCGCAGATCATCTTCCGCCGCTGATAGATCAGGACCTCCGCGATCTGGTAGCCCACCGGCAGGACCGGGTTCAAGGAAGACATCGGTTCCTGGAAGATCATCGAGACCTCGCGGCCGCGGACCTTGGCCATCCGCGCGCGGTGCCTCCGGAGGGCACTGTCGTTCCGGACGAGCTTCGGTTTGCCTCCGAGCCCGCGGTGCACAGTCGCTTCGTTCTCGCTCCCCGCGAGGAGGTTGATCCCGCGGAACCAAATGGCGCCCGAGGCGATCCGGCCCGGCGGGGTCGGGATCAGGTACATGATCGAGAGCGCGGTGACGGACTTCCCGCACCCGCTCTCGCCGACCAGGCCGAGGACCTCGCCCTCCTGGATGTCGAAGTCGACGCCGTCCGCGGCCCGGATCACCCCGCGGGGCGTCAGGAACTCCGTCTGCAACCCTTGGACGGACAGCAAGGGCGACAGTCCCTCACCTCCGGAGCCTCGGGTCCAGGACGTCGCGCAGGCCGTCGCCCAGGAGGTTGACGCCCACGGTGAAGATCACGAGCGCGAGTCCCGGGAACAGGATCGTCCACGGATACGAGGTGGGTTCGCTGCCGAACCCGTAGAAGATGAGGGCTCCGAGTTCCGGCA
>VBLS01000183.1 GCA_005878635.1 Methanobacteriota archaeon
TCCTCGGTCCACTACCGGATCAAGAGGCTGGAGGAGGAAGGCATCATCAAGGGGTACCACGCGATCGTGGACCCGGTCAAGCTCGGCTACGACATCCTCGCGGTGAGCTTCATCCGCTCGCGGTACGATCCGAAATCCTACGAGCGGTTGAGCAAGGCCCTCCCCAAGATCCCGGGCATCTGGGCGGTCTACTTCCTGATGGGCGATACGGACTACGTCGTCCTGATCCGCGCGAAGAACCGGTCCGACCTCAACCGGATTGTCTACGAGTTGATCTCGATGAAGGACATCGAGCGATCCGACACCCGCATCGTGATCGAGCGACTCAAGGAAGACATCGCGGTCCCGATGGACTAGCGGTCAGGCGCCCGTCGCCGCATCCCTCTCCCGCGCGAACGGTCGGTTCGGCAGGATGACGGCCCCGATCCCGAGCACGATGGCCGCCTTCACGAGGTCCAAGGGGACGAACGGGATCACGGTCTTCACCAGGAGGGAGTCAAGTGGGAGGCCACCCTTGGAGGCGATGACCCCGAACCCGGTCGTCCACCAAGCGTAGAACCAGACGGCGCCGAGCAGATAGACGAGGCCGATCCCCGCCACCAGGAGGAGCCCGAGGTACGCCGGACGACGGTACCGGACCCGAGCGTCGAGGGCCCAGCCGATCAGGAACGCCGCGGCGATGAATCCGAGGATGTAGCCGAACG
Source organism: Methanobacteriota archaeon (assembly GCA_005878635.1). Taxonomy (GTDB): domain Archaea; phylum Thermoplasmatota; class Thermoplasmata; order RBG-16-68-12; family RBG-16-68-12; genus RBG-16-68-12. Next base: position 705 of record VBLS01000183.1, read on the forward strand.
TTGCGCCGGTCAGGATCGCGAAGCCGCCAATCCCACGATAGAGGCCCGGGACTCCCGCGAAGATCGGATCTGGGCTCGTGTTCGATCCGGCGAACCAGGGGACGCCGAGGATCCCGACGAACGCATAGAGGACCTGGCTCAGGCCGCCGTAGTGCTTGCCGAGGACGACCGCCGACGCGAGGACGAAAAACACCTGGCCGGTGATCGGCACCGGAGTCCAGGGCAGGTAGATCTTGATCAACGCGCCGAATCCCGTGAGGCAGGCGAAGAGGCCCGCCAGTCCGAGATTCACGAGGAAGGCGCTCTCGTACCGCCACCGATAGAAATGGTAGGTCGCATTCCGAACGCGACCGATCGTCGCTCCCGCCGACATTCCGGCTCCCCGCGGGCGCAACGGCCGTGACGGATTTAACGCTAGTGGCGGGGCTCACGCCAACTTGACCGATGCCGCGATTTCGGTGTTGTAGTTGCCCGAGACGAAGGCTGGATGGGCCAACGCCGCGCGGTGGAACGGGATGGTCGTCTTGAGGCCTTCCACTTTGAATTCCGCGAGCGCGCGTTGCATCCGACGGATCGCGAGCGGGCGATCGCCGGCCCACACGATGAGTTTCGCCAGGAGGGGGTCGTAGTGAAAGGACACGACGCTGCCGGGCGCGACCCCCGAATCGAGGCGCACGTGGGGCCCACCGGGTTCGTCCCAGCGGGTGATCGTGCCCGGATTGGGCATGAAGTTCTTCGCGGGGTCCTCCGCGTTGATCCGGCATTCGATGCCATGGCCGCGACGGGTGATCGACGCCTGCTCGGGGAGATGCTCCTCTCCCGCTGCGATCCGAATCTGCAGCTGGACGAGGTCCAGGCCCGTCGTGACCTCGGTGATGGGATGCTCGACCTGGAGTCGGGTGTTCATCTCCAGGAAATAGAAGTGCCCGCGGGAGACCATGAACTCGACCGTCCCGAGGTTCCGATATCCGGCGGCCTCCGCGATGCGCACCGCGGCGCGCCCCATCTCTTCCCGCAGTTCCTCGGTCAAGGCCATGGACGGCGTTTCCTCGATGAGCTTTTGGAACCGTCGCTGCACGCTGCATTCGCGCTCGAACAAATGGACGGTCCGGCCGTGTCCGTCCGCGGCGACCTGGATTTCGACGTGCCTCGGATCGTCGAGGTACTTCTCCAGGAGCAGGCGGCCGTCCCCGAACGAGGCGACCGCCATCCGCCGCGTCGCGTCGAAGGCCGCTTTGAGTTCCTCGGGATCCCTCGCGATCTTCATGCCGATGCCGCCTCCTCCGGCCGTCGCCTTCACGAGGACCGGATAGCCGATCCGCTCCGCGATTGGCAGGCCATCCTCGACCCGCGGGACGATCCCCTCGCTGCCTGGCGTCACAGGGACGCCGAGGGATCGGACGAGTTCGCGTGCGGGAGCTTTCCCTCCCATCGCGCGCATCGCGGCGGGAGGGGGACCGATGAAGACGATCCCGGCCTCCTTGCAAGCCTCCGGGAAGGCGGGGTTCTCCGAGAGGAGTCCGTAGCCCGGATGGATCGCGTCCGCGGCGGCCTTGACCGCGGCGTCGACGACCTTGCGGATGTTCAGGTATGTTTCGGAGAGCTTCGCCCCTCCGAGCGGGATCGACTCGTGGGCATACCGGACGAACGGCGCGTCCGCATCCGGGTCGGAATAGACGGCGACGGTCGGGACGGACAGTTCGCGGCACGCCCGCATGATCCGCACGGCGATCTCACCGCGGTTCGCGACGAGGATCCGGTTGAACATCCGTCGGCGGAACGCGCCTCTTCTCTAAAATCTTTCAGCGAAGTCCGCCCGCAGGAGAAAACATCTTAATCGCGCGGGTCCATTCGGCGAGATTGTGCGGGGTTGGGGGATCGCCCTCCTGTTGGCCGTGTGCCTGGTGGCCAGCGCCGCCGTCGTCCGCGCGTCGCACAAGCCGATTTACAAGAGCAGCACCGACGTCTTGGAGCCGGGGACCTGGGAAGCGCACTTCGTCTGGTTGAGGAGTGACTACTTCAACTACATGGGCCAGGTGTGGTGGCAGACCTACGTCGCCGGTCCGGGCCTGATCGACCTGCTGTTCTTGGATCTCGAGAACTTCTACGCATTCCGCGACGGTCGGCCATATCAGACGATCGTCCCACCTCTCGGCCCCGCGACGGACGGCGCGCAATATGCGTCGGACTTGAGCGGTGACCTGCCGTACTTCCTCATCATCCGGAACGCGGGCTCGGTCACGGTCCACGTGACGTGGACGATCTTCGCGGAAATCGACTGGCGACGCTGGCAGGGCGCGCCTCCCGGCCCGAGCCTGAACTTGACGATCGAGCGGGCGTCCGGGCCGTTGCAGAACGGGTCGAGCTGGGAGACGACGTTCGATGCTCCCGCGGTCTACGTGTACCATTGCATCCCGCACATCGACATGACCGGGATCGTCGAGGTCGTCCCGGGCAATGCGAGTTCGATTCCGGTCGCGGTCCAGATCCACGACATGGGCTTCCATCCGGAGGTCATCCGAGTCCCGGTCGGGAGCACCGTCGAGTGGACCAACCACGACGGGACGAACCACAGCGTGAACCTGGGCATCCTCCCGGGCGGCTTCGTCCTGATTCCTGCGGGCGGTGCGCCGCTGTCGGCGGTGCTCGGCCTCGGCGCCCTCGCCGCGGCGCCTGCCGTCGGCCTGTTGCTCTTCCTGCGAAGGAGGGCCCGCGCCGCCGAAGGAAGTTCGAAAAAGCCCGAGCGAAATTGGAAGGAACGCGTGGACGACGAATAGGCATAAATAGCGTTCATCGGTTTCTCGTTCGAATACGGACCGCCGTTCCTTCCGCGGGTCCGTTTTCCGGAGGAGATGGGGGTGGCGCATCGGAGTGCCCGCTACGACTACGGCGGCGACCGATATGTGTTCGTCGAGTTCAGCATCGACATGGAGCTCGCACAGAATTTCAAGACCCTCTCCATGGCGGAGGCCATCAAGCAGGCGCACATCCCGGGCATCGTCGAGGTCATCCCCTCGATCTGTTCGATGCTCGTCGAATACGACCGGACGAAGCTGCACGCGGATTCCCTGATCGGACGGCTCAAGGGCATCGAGCAATCGATGACGCAGCTCACGCAGATCCCGACCCGCATCATCGACTTCCCCATCCTCTTCGCGGATCCGTGGACCACGGAGTGCGCGGAGGCTTTCAAGGGACACCACAACACAGGAGAGGTCCCCAACATCGATTTCGTCGCCCGGGAGAACCACTTCCCCGACCGCGAGTCGTTCATCAATGCGTTGTGCGCCACGCCCTATTGGACCGTGATGGTCGGTTTCACCCCGGGCCTCCCGTGGCTGTATCCGCTCGGCGTGGGCAACGAGGAGGCGATCCAAGCACCGAAGTACAACCGGCCGAGGACCTGGACACCGGATCGCGCGGTGGGACTGGGCGGTGCCTTCCTGGCCATCTACTCCGTCCGCAATCCGGGCGGCTACCAACTTCTCGGGCGGACGACGAATCCGATCTACGACGCGCGGCAGCGATATCCGGATTTCAAGGAGAATCCGGTGCTCCTGAAACCCGGCGACATCTTGCGGTGGCGGTCGGTCGACCGCGACGGGTACGACCGCATCTGGTCCGGGATCGAGGACGGCACGTACCGCTTCCCGATCCGGAAGGTGACGTTCGAACCGGAAGGGTACCTGCGGGATCCTCCCGGCTACACGAAAGGGCTCATGGGAGGCGGCTGAGTTGCTCGAGATCGTCCAACAGGGCCTCGAGGCCAGCGTCCAAGACCTCTACGGGCGTCCCGGATACTATTCGCAGGGGATTCCTCCCTCCGGCGCCCAGGATGGCCTCTCCTTGGGCCTGGCGAATCTGCTCGTCGGGAATGACAAGAACGAGGCCGGCATCGAGATCACGATGCTCGGTCCGCAGGTCCGGTTCCGCGACGCACACACGATCGCCCTGGCCGGCGGCGACCTCTCCCCCAAGTTGAACGGGAACCCCGTCCCCATGTGGGAAACCGTTGGCGTGAAGGCGGGCGATCTCCTGTCCTTCGGGAGGATGATGAACGGATGTCGCGCCTACCTCGCGGTGGCCGGCGGCATCGACGTGCCTCTCGTCCTCGGGAGCAAGGCCACCTATGCCCGCGGCGAAATCGGCGGCCATGAGGGACGCGTGCTTCGAAAGGGCGATGTCCTGAAGGTGGGGAAGCCGGCGGTCGCGCCGGTCGACCTGGAGGGCCGACGGGTGGATCCGAGCCGCATTCCCAAGTTCGGGGCGCACGCAGACCTTCGCGTCGTCATCGGCGTCGAGAGCTACGTCTACACGGAGCACGGCATCAAGACCTTCCTCTCTACGGACTGGCAGGTGTCGAGCAAGATCGACCGAGTGGGCTACCGCTACCTGGGTCCTCAGCTCGAATGCGTCACGCGGACGCCGCCGTTCGGAGCGGGCTCCGACCCGACCAACGTCGTGGATTCCGGCTATCCCGTCGGGAGTGTGCACACGACCGGTCCCGGAGTAGAACCGATCCTCTTGCCCAACGACGCCGTGAGCGGAGGCGGCTTCGCGACGATCGGCACGGTCATCGCGGTCGACTTGGACCGCGTCGGTCAGAGCAAGACCGGCGACACGACCCGGTTCACGTCGGTACGGATCGACGACGGGTATCGTGCGTGGGACGAGCGGGAGAACCTGCTGATGGAATCGTCGATCGTCCAAGGACGGTGAGTTTGGTGGCGGTGCGGGTGGATCTGAACTGCGACATGGGCGAGAGCTATGGGATCTGGAAGCTGGGGCGGGACGAGGAGGTCATGCCCTTCGTCACGTCCGCGAACATCGCCTGCGGCTTCCACGCGAGCGACCCGCACGTGATGCGACGAACCGTTCAGCTGGCGAAGAAGCACGGCGTGGCGGTCGGCGCCCACACGGGCTTTCCCGACCGCGAGGGATTCGGTCGGCGCTACATCCAGGTGACGAAGGACGAGCTCAAGGACGACGTGATTTACCAGGTCGGAGCCCTGGCCGGCTTCCTCAAGGCGAATGGCATGAAGTTACAGCACGTCAAGCCCCACGGGGCGATGTACACGGTCGCGGTCAACGACCAGGAGCTGTCCGAAGGCATCGTCGAAGGGATTCAGGAATACGATCCGGAACTCCTCCTGTATGCGATGCCCCATTCCCTGACGTACAAGATCGCCGAGAACCGCGGTCTCCCGGTCGTCCCGGAAGGGTTCGTCGAGTTGAACTACCTCCCGAACGGCTCGCTCGCCCTCGAACGGGCGAAGAAAGCCTGGGACCCGGACGAGGTTGCGCGCCGATTCGTCCGACTTCTGAAGGAGGGGAAGGTGACCACGGTCACCGGCCAAGACATCCGCGTCGACGTCAAGAGTGTCTGCGTCCACGGCGACGCGCCGAACACGCCGGAGATCCTGAAGGCCCTCGAGTCCGCGATGAAGCGGGAGGGCATCGAACGGACGAACATCAAGGAACTCCTTTGAACCGGGAGGATCGACGGAGATGGACGTGACCGCCGACATCCCCGGGATGATCGTGAAGGTCAAGGTGAAAGCCGGGGATTCCGTCCATCCGGGCGACGTCCTCCTCGTCATGGAGGCGATGAAGATGGAAATGGAAGTGCCGGCTCCCGGAGGCGGGCGGGTCGCTTCGGTCCTGGTGAAGGAGAACGATGTCGTCCAGGCCGGGCAGGTCCTTGTGACCCTCCGTTGAATACCTTTCGATTCTTCGACACGTTTGTTGTCGTTCCGTGAACAAAATTCGCCCCGAATCGAACGCACCGCGACCGGGAGAGAACCCTTAAATATCGTCGGTCCGATTTGGAAACCGACACCGTTACGGGTGGGGGCTATGGAGGAGAAGCCGCAGGGCCAGCAGGCTGTGTCTGAAGGACGTGGGGTCTCCCGACGGACGTTCATGAAATACGTCGGCGTTGGTGCCGTTGTTGCCGCGGGGGTGGGCGTCGGGGCGTACGCCTATCTGAATCGTCCGAGCGGGGTCAGTACGGCACCGCTCCAGTGGTGGGGCATCGGCACGGGCAATCCGGAGCGATGGGATGGCCTGAATGACCCCGGCGGCGACGTCGTCTTCACGGAGGCTCCCTGGGACCCGGTCCCCGTCCTGAACAAGATGAAGGCGGATGGCCGGAACGCGTACGACGTCATCTCGAACGCCGGGACGCTCGACGATCCGTTGTTCGCCGACGGCTCGATCGTCGACTTCGATCCGGAGACGCTCCCGAGCTGGAGCAAGATCTATCCGGAACTCCGGACGAACAACCCGACGATCACCGTCGCATCGACGGGCCAGATCGTCGGTGTGCCGATCGTTCAGAACGGCGACTCGGTTGCGATGTTGGTCGACGACTTGTGGCCTGGTACGGGCAAGGGCCAAGGGATCGACAGCTACGGCCTGCTCTTCGATTCCCTGACGACGGGCAAGTCCTCGATGGAACAGTCCTGGGCGTGCGCCATCTACAAGGTGGCCAACTATCTGGGTTGGAACCACTTGCAGACCATCCAGGACCCCGCTTCGCTCACCACGGACGACCTGAACACGATCAAGACCTTCATGCTGAAACAGAAGACGGCGGGACAGTTCAAGGTCTTCTGGGAAGGCTGGAACACCGCGGTGAGCCTGCTCGCGAACAAGGACGTCCTCGCGATGGACACCTGGGAGCCGGTCGTGTTCGCCTTGAGGACCCAAGACCCTCCGATCAACGCGGTCTACATGGCGCCGAAGGAAGGCTACTACCTCTGGAACATCCCGATCTACATGACGCCGAAAGGCCAGAGCCAGACGAAGGACCGTTGCATGCACCTGTCCCAGTGGACCTTGGAAGGCTGGTATGGGGCGCGCATCACGACGATCCGGGGCTATCTCACGGCGACGCCCGATGCGATCCAGTACGCGCAGGACAACCCGGACGCGGGTGGCACGAGTGGCGGACCCTACGATGCGGCCTTCATCCAGTCGCGCCACACGTTGGTCAAGCAGAAGTTCTCCGACGGCGTGAGCGTTTACGGCAACCAGGCCCCGCCGAACATCCAGGAATACCAGGACACATGGACCCAGGTGACGAGCTAGGGACGGCCGGCGGCTGAGGGATCGGATGGCGTCCAGGAGACCGTCAGGACCCTTCGACCAACTGGCAGAATACTTCGCGGACCACCCCCGCGCGCTGTTGTCCCTCCAGATCGTGCCCCCCCTCGTGTTCGTCTTTTTCTTCGTCTTCGTCCCCCTGGCGTCAATCTTCGCCT
>VBLS01000190.1:0-8112 GCA_005878635.1 Methanobacteriota archaeon
TGGGCCGCGCGCGGGGGTAGCCAAGCTAGGACAACGGCGCCGGACTTAAGATCCGGTCTCGCAGGAGTCCGTGGGTTCAAAAGCCCCGCGCATCGCGCGGAGCGGGAAGTCCCATCCCCCGCACCGTCCTCATTGCAATTGCGGGAAATGTTTATGTGAAAGCAGAGGCTCGCCCGCCGAAGGAGGATAGGAACGGTGGCATCCCTCTCGAAAGCGTTCGTCGTGGCCCTTTTGATCGGTTCGATCGCGGTCTCCTTGGTCGCTCCCGGGGCCGTGGCTTCGCCGACGAGCCCCCGGACCGCGAAAGCCGTCCCAATCACCCTGTACGGGAGCCAGTCCAATGGCTGGGGTTTCGACCTGAACAGCATAAGCCAACCGGGGCCTCCGATCGCGGTCACCACGGGCGACGTCATCACCTTCACCCTCTTCGCGGCGGACAGCCAGACGCACAATTTGGTCATCGACCTGAACAGCAACCAGCTCCAGGACACCGGCGAACCGCACTCGGACACGTTCTCGAGCCCGACCACGTCGATCACGTTTCAGTATACCGCGAATGTCACGGGGACCTTCCTCTACATCTGCGGCCTCCATGGCGGGGCCTTGATGCGAGGGGCCCTCACGGTGTCCGCGCCGACCGCACCGCCGACGGATAACACGTTGTTGATCGTCGCCGGAGTCGTCGTAGTCGTCGTGATCGTCGGGGCGGGCGCGGCGATGGCCATGCGTCGGAAGAAGCCGAAGCAGCCGCCGAATCCCTAGAACCAGTCGAGCCGGAGGCGTCGGAGGATCGCGTCGAGCTGGCGCAGCTCGCGCGCGCTGAGCGACCACCCGGCGGCCCCCGCGTTCTCCTCGGCCTGGGAGGCCCGCTTCGCTCCAGGGATCGGGACGACATGCGGGTTGCGGCGCAGCCAGGCCAACGCCACCTGGGCGGGCGTCTTGCCGTGGGCCTTTCCGATCGTTCGCAGCGCGCGGACGAGCGGCGACGTGGCCCGGATGTTCGCGGGCTTGAAGAGGTCCTCGTCGGATCGCACGCGGTCCTTCGGCCTCTTGCCGTTGTGATACTTGCCGCTGAGCAGGCCTTTTCCGATTGGACTCCAGGCGAGGATCGTGATACCTTCGCGGCGGCAATACGGGACGACCTCGGCCTCCACGTCCCGTTGCAACATGTTATACCGCACCTGGTTGGATGCAATGTCCGTCCTCGACAGGTGGGTCCGGGCCTCGACGAGGTCGCGGACCGCGAAGTTGCTGACCCCGATCTGTCGGATCTTGCCCGCCCGATGCAGTGCCTCGAGGGCCTTCATCGTCTCGCGGAGCGGCACTTGGCTCCACGGATCCGGCCAGTGGACCTGGTAAAGGTCGATCTCCCGAACTCCCAGGCGTTTCAAGCTCGCCGCGCACGCCCGTTTCACGTCGTCGGCGTGAAGGTGCCATCCTCCGACCTTCGTCGCGATGAACACCGCGTCGCGCCCGACCTCCTTAATCGCGCGGCTCATGACCTTCTCGGAATGGCCTTCGCCGTACGCCTCGGCCGTGTCGACCAGGTTGACGCCCAACTCGACGGCTCGTTCCATCGCCTTCCGGCAATCCGCATCGCGGACGTCGTTCCCCCAAGCCTTGCCGCCCGCTTGCCACATGCCGAGCCCGATCGCGGAGACTTCTGGACCGCCGCGGCCCAGCCGAATGTAGTCCATGCAATCCTCGGCGCCCGGCACGGGGCGGCGGGCAAAAAACCTATCGCGGTACGAGGTCGAACCACTCCGGCGGGTGGTCGGGGAGCCGGAAGCGGATGAATCTCTTGTTGTATTTGTCATGGTACATGTTCGAGTCCTCGATCCCGCGGTGGTACGCGACGTCGAAGGCCCGCCAATCCTTCGCCTCGATCGCGCGGGCGACCGGTCCGAACCGGTCGCGGACGAACGCCGCAATGTCCTCCCGGTATTTCGGTCGGGCCGCCGAAGCCGTGTGGAGGATCTTCTCCGACTCCCGCTCCATGTACCCGGCGAGCTCCCAGTTACCCGCCTTCGCCGCGTAGTAGAGGACCCAATAGCGGCGGCTCAGCTCGTCCATCAGGCGAGCCATCCCGGGCTGCATCGCGGCAAGCTCGTCCACGGTCAGCGTGCCGTGCTTGGTCGTCGCCCGCACCCGCGAACCGGGGATGGCCTCGTCCATGCGCGCCGGAACGGCGTCTCGGTCAAGGAGGTTTTGGGTTCCCCGCCTTCGCCTTCGCGACCGCGTACTCGACCATCGCGTCCGCGGCATTCACTCCGACGGCGTCGAGGAGGCCGTGGAATCCCGGGGATGCGTTGACCTCGAGCACGTACGGCGTCGTCCCGCGGAAGATCATGTCGACGCCGCTGATCTCGAGGCCGACCGCCTTCGATGCGCGGACGGCGATCGATTTCGAATGATCATCGAGCTCGATCGGGACGCCCTTCGCCCCGAGATGGATGTTCGCCCGCCATTCATTGTGGGCGGCGATCCGTTTCATCGACCCGATCACGCGTTCGCCGACGACCAGAGCTCGGATGTCGACGCCGGGATTCGGGATGTACTCTTGGAGGCAAACGACCTCGCCGAAGAACTTCAGCGTGTCGACGATCGAAGCGGTCTCCTCGAGGCTCTTCACCCGCATGACGCCGATCCCCTGCGTCCCGGAGAGGATCTTGAGGACCGCGGGATAGCGGACGAGATGGGCCGCTTCCATGAAGTTTGGTCGGGACGCGAGCAAGATGCTCCGCGGGATCGGGATGCCCGCCTGCCGCAGCGACTGCAAGGCGAGGAACTTGTTCCGGGCGGTGATGAGGCCGTCGCTGGACAGCGTCGTCACGAGGCCTATCAGCTCGAGCTGGCGGAGGAGCATCTTCCCGAAGTCCGTCATCGATCGACCGATGCGTGGGATGATGACGTCCTGGTCGCGGAGGGAGGCGCCGGAAAAGGTCGCGTCGTCCGTGCCGGCGACGACGAGCCGGACCTCGTCCGTCTTGATCAAGGTCGGTTCATGCCCGTGCTCCTTGATCGATTTGAGGAGGGCCTGCGTCGACCAGTAGCTCGGCCTCTTCGAAATCACGCCGATCTTCATCGAAGCTTCCCGACCGCGGGGCCGCGGGAACGCGCGAGAGGGAGAAAAACGTGTCGAGCGAGAATCACGAGGTTAACGATATATCGGCGGAGCCCATTAGGAACGGCGGAAGGGCATGGGACCTGTTCACTCGGATACTATGCGCGAGCCGAAGGTCGACAAACGGGCGACGATCCCCGTGGTGGAAGAGGTCACCGTAGTCGGGCCGAAGGGCAGCGTCCGGGTGCTCGCCCGGATCGACACCGGCGCGGCCCGGACGACGCTCGACACGGACCTCGCGGCTCGGGCCGGCCTGGGGCCGGTCCTCGATCGCGTGCGCATCCGGGCCTCGGCCGCCTCCAAGCTGGAGGTGCGGGACGTCGTCCATGCCAAGGTCATCATCCTAGGGCGGGAATTCGACATCTCCGCCGCAGTAACGGACCGCAAGGACATGCGGTATCACATGATCGTCGGCATGGACATCCTCCGCGAGGCGGGTTTCCTCGTCGACCCGTCGAAGGGGAACGGTCGCGAGAACGGGGCCGACGCGTCTCATTGAGAGTTCCGCTTCACCGGAGGACGGTCGACCTGCTAGGTTAATCTAGGACCTGAGCTACTCCGAGGATGACGGCCGCGAACCGCTGGCGTCCGAGCGTTCAGCGGTTTGCGCCGAGAGGGGCTTCGAAACACTGCAGTCTAACGAGAAGGCGGTGGCGGCTGCGATCGTGGCCATTGCGTTCGCGGCGCTCGCAACGCCCGCGGTCGAGGTCGCGACGGCATCCACGACCGCAGCTCCGGCCGCACAGACGATCATGATCACGCTGTACGCGAGCATGGCCAATCCAAGCGGCTGGGGGCTCGGCCCGGTGAACATCACGAATCCCGGGCCCACCTTGACGGTCAACCAGGGCGACACGATCATGTTCCATCTGTTCTCCGCGGACGGCGCCACGCACATGCTCGTCATCGATCTCGACGGGAGCGGGACCCAGAGCTCGGGCGACGTCGTGTCGGAACCGTTCAACGCCTCCGGCACGGCGTTCTTCTATCCGAACACTCCGGGACAATTCACCTACTTCTGCGGGACGCATGAGCTGTCGATGCAATGGGGCACGGTCGTGGTCCGATCGACCACGCCAGTAGGTGACAACACCCCGTGGCTCGCGGGAGGCATGCTCGTCCTCTTTGTCGCCGCCGTCGGTTTCGCCGTGTACCGCTGGAGACACGTCCCGGTGCCGCGAAAGGCCCTTCCGAAAGGTCGAGGCGCTCGAAACGGACGCAACGCGAAAGGCAAAGCTGCCGCGCGAAGCCGCCACCGATCGGGCCACTGAAATTCCCGCGGCCTCCCGACAACCTTTAAGTACGCCGCCTCCATGGCGAGGCCGTGGTCCGATGATTAAGCCGCTTTCTCTCCTCAACCAGCGGATCAATTCGAACGTGATGGTTGAGCTGAAAGGAGGGCGGGGATACCGCGGAATCCTCGAAGGATTCGATCCCCACATGAACCTCGTCCTCCGGGCCGCGGAAGAGACGCAGGACAGCCAGTCCCAGCGCAAGATGGACCTCGCGATCGTCCGCGGGGACAACGTCATTTACATCTCCCCATGACGTAGGTGGCCGTCGTGACCAAGGGGACCGCGTCGCTCGGCAAAATGGGAAGGAAAAGCGTCCACATCCGGTGCCGACGCTGTGGCCAGCGGGCGTACAACAAACAGAAAGCGTACTGCGCCTCCTGCGGATTCGGACGGACCAAACGGCTTCGGAATTTCTCCTGGGCGAAGAGGCATTAGCGATGGCCCGCGACCAGGGGACGTCGGAGTTCTCCGACCTTCGTCCAAAGGAAAAATGCGGCATCATCGGCTGCGCGGGCACCTCGCCGATCACCTCGGACCTGTATTATGGCCTCCGCATCCTGCAGCACCGTGGGCAGGAGTCCGCGGGCCTCGCGGTCTACGAGGACGGCCTGAAGTCGAAACGCGGGATGGGCCTCGTGCACGAGGTCTTCACCAAGGAGGACCTCGTCGATCTCCGCGGCAATTCCGGGATCGGTCACGTCCGCTATTCGACGACCGGATCGAGCGTGCTCGACAACGCGCAGCCGATCGTCGCCAAGACTTCGTATGGAGAGATCGCCCTCGCGCACAACGGCGACATCGCGAACGCGAACGAGATCCGCGAGGAGCTCAGCAAGAAGGGCTGGGCCTTCATGACGACCTCGGACAGCGAGGTCATCGTCCGCCTGCTCGCGAACGAGATCGTGAACACCGGGGATGTCAAACGGGCCTTGCGGGAGTTCACGAACCGCCTCGTCGGCGCGTACAGCCTCGCTTTGATGATCAACGACAGCGTCTACGCGATCCGGGATCCGCTCGCGATCCGGCCCCTGTGCATCGGCGAAGGCAACGACCGCATGATGATCGCCTCCGAGAGCGTCGTCTTCGATACGCTCCCCGGTTACAGGTTCATCCGAGACCTGAAGCCGGGCGAGATCGTCGAGCTCCGGTCCGATGGATTCGAATCGACGCGGCTGCCTCACCCGAACCACACGGCGCATTGCATGTTCGAGTGGGTGTACTTCGCCCGTCCGGACAGCGTCCTCGATGAGCGGCTCGTGTACGACGCCCGCGTGAAGATCGGCGAACAGCTCGCCCACGAGTATCCGGTCCCGGCGGACATCGTCGTCCCCGTGCCCGAATCGGGGCGCGCGCAGGCCCAAGGATACGCCCACGTCTCCGGTTTGCCGGTCGTCGAGGGACTGATCAAGAATCGATACATCGAGCGGACCTTCATCATGCCGGAGCAGGCGGACCGGGAGACCGGGGTCATGCTCAAGTTGAATGCGATTCGATCCGCGGTCAAGAACAAGCGCGTCGTCCTGGTTGACGATTCAATCGTCCGCGGCACGACGATCCGGAAGATCGTCGGGATCTTGCGGCTCGCGGGAGCCCGCGAGGTCCACGTGCGGATCGGCTGTCTGCCGATTCGGTTCCCGTGCTATCTCGGGATCGACATGAAGACCCGCGACCAGTTCATCGCGAACGAGAAGACCGTCCCGGAGATCGCGGACTTCATCGAGGCGGACAGCCTTGGCTACCTCTCCCTCCGCGGGCTGATTTCCGCCCTCAAGCACTCGCGGGACGACATCTGTTTGGGCTGCCTGACCGGGGAATATCCGGTCCCGATCCCCGGAGAGAAGATGCGCAAGGAAAGGCCGCTCGAGATGTTCTCCGACTCCGCGACCAAACCAAGTGCCAGGAAGAAAGCAAGCTCCTCCCGATAGGCCTGGCGCCTCCGAGACGTGGCCCATGTTCCCGCAAGAGTTCATATTCCACTCGAGGATACATCGGGCTCGCGGGCCGGTAGATCAGCTGGAAGATCGCTATCTTGGCATGGTAGAGGCCGTGGGTTCAAATCCCACCCGGTCAACTTTCCTATGGAGTGGGCACCTCTCTGGACCCGAGGCTGGATTATAAGCAAGGTCAGAGGAATCGTGCTCTCATCCTACTTCACCATTTCTGCCCAGAACCAGGCCCAAAGGCCATGTCGCAAAGCGTGCGATTTATCACTTGGCAAACCGCTCCTGCTCTGCCTATGGACGGCGAACTTGCCTTCGCGATTGCGCTCGCAGCTTACGGCAACGCTTACATCGCATCCGAGCAAGAGTCAACGCCCCCCGAGTTGTTCGGCACGAACTCGACCTTGCGACATGTAAGTTCAGTTGCGTTCCTTGCGGGTGATACACCTCTCGAATCAGCAGCGGATGCGATTCGGAGAACGGAGCACGGCCGCTTCGAGGATCTGCGATCGCCTCACGGCACTTCCGCCTGGTTCCGCAGTATGCGAAGGGCGGCTGCGTCACGCCTCCAGGTGGTGAGACTGCCAACTCAACTGGACCTTCCAGAGGTTTATGCAGCCTCGTTTTCCGGCGGGATATCTTGGGCGATCATGGTCGACTACCCGAGCAGCTTCCGCCTTTGGGTGCCGAGGTGGAAACACGAGGGTGGCGAAAAGCCGTGGAAGGTCTCCGTTACGGGCTTCACCATTGCTCATCTCCCTCCACAGGCCGTAGTGGGGCTGATAGAGGCAGCGGAGTCTCTTCGTGCGCTGCTTGAACGATCTCTCGATTTCTCGACCCGCGCTAAGCTCGATTGGTTTCCTGACGACTTCTCCAAGGCGTTGGCGCTCCTTCGCTCCCAAACTCCTGAGATCCCTTATCACCCCGACCTCTTCCCATCTGGCGGGTACTCCCTCCTAGCTCGACAAGTCGCGGCGTCGGCCACAACGGCATACGTGTTTGGAGGGATGGGATCATTCAACGACCTTGGGTTCACGAGCCACGGGCTCGAGACGGAATACAAATCGTTGCTGCCGACTCTCTATGCGGCGGTCATCGATGCTCTCCTCGCAGCGGCCAACTCGTTTGGCCCAGAGTAGATTGGAGGGGCAGCCCCTTCGGCTGCGTCTAGACCGGCCATAGATCTGGCTGTATGAATCAGGGCAGGGCTTCCTCGACTTCTGAAAGAGACATCGGCTCGTCCTCAGCAAACAGAGCTTTCAGTCCCTGGATGAAGGCGGACCAAGCTCCCTTCCTCCCAGGCGGCGCCAAACCCGCGAGTTGGTCGATGAGGTTAATCGCATTCAATGCGGCATTCCTCTCGTCAGATCGATAATTGGCCTTCACAATGTTCATCGTCGCTCTCTCGAATTGCTCGACTTTCTCGGTCTTGCTGAAGTTGATGTACCGCTGGACCACGGAGAATTTCGTGATGCCCATGTACTCCATGAGCGTCTTTGCGGGGAGCTGAGGCGCGTAGACTGTGCCAAAGACGTGCCGCCCCATCTTGTGTGTCGTCATCTTCCTAGTCTCGTCGGCGGAGAACACTAGCTCCAGCCGGTTCTGGGATACCGCCCACTTGTTGAACCGCGGCAGGCTCAGAGTCCGGATCGTCTTGTTGAAACCCCAAGACGACTCGCTCCACGGAAGACCCCATGTCGTAATGAAGAGCTCCTCCGAGGCGATGCCGTGGTCTTGCCGCCATTGGAGGTAG
>VBLS01000190.1:8132-8638 GCA_005878635.1 Methanobacteriota archaeon
GGAGGTAGTCCTTCAGCTTCTGCGCCGCCTCCGCCCTCAGCGGGAGCGACCGCTGCTTCGACAAACCGCCCTTCCCCTTTCCCCAAATCGTGATCCAACTCTTCGCCCAGTCCACCTTGAGCGTGGGCCCGTCCAGGGACGCCTTTGCGCTGACGACCTCAAGGTAGCGCATCCCGAGCCACTGCATCAGGTAGAGCATCGTCCCGTGGACGTAGTACCCGGGCTGGGCCTCGAGCCACCGCTGGAAGGCGTGGGCCTTCGCGGGCTCGACAATCTCAAGCTCCGGGTAAGCGACGTCGAACAGGAGGATGCCGCGCCGAATCTTCTCTAGCTTCTCCTCGGACCACACGTCCTTTCCGTAGTGCATGAACTCGGCGAACTTCCGGATGGCCCCGGCGTAGTCGTTCCAGCGGGCCTTCTCGCGAGGCGTGCGATCGCCTGAGGGAAAGTGGCTTTCGAACCAACCTTCGATTTCTTCGAGAGACAGGAAGCGGAAGTCCTTGTCG
>VBLS01000112.1 GCA_005878635.1 Methanobacteriota archaeon
GCGACACCTTCAATATCGAGATGATTGATTGGTCCATGTTGGTCGTGAACGACGGGACCCGACGCCGCATCGATCTCCTCGATCCCTACGCAACGAAGATGGAGGCACCGTATGCCACAGCAAGTTGAGGAAAAGCCCAAAAAGCGGAAGAAGAGCGAGAAGAAGCTCGAGTTCGAGGCGGGCAAAGTCTTCACCCCCGGCGAAGTCAAGGAAGAGGACTTTGAGCTCGATCTGGAATCGAGCAAATATCGCGCGCAAAAAGGAGAAGGCGGGGATCGACGGGCATAGGCCTTCCTTTCCATCTCCCCCGGGACGTTTCTTAGGTTCCGGGGCCTTGTTAAACCGAATGCTTTCGGCCGAGTTTCTGGCTGGATTCGTCGAAGCCGAAGTCTACCGCGGCCTCCAAGGTTCCTCGGGAACCGGGTCGCCCGAATTTCTGAGTGCGATTGTGACCTGGATCGTGGGACCTCGGGCAACTCTATATCGCGCGCCCGCGATTCCGGACCCGAATGCCCACCCACGTGGAGACGCTGAAGAACGGCCTGAAGGTCATCCTGCGGCCGATCTCCGACACGAGGGCTGTCTCCACCTGGGTCGTCTACCGCATCGGCTCGCGCAACGAGGTTCCCGGCATGACGGGCTCCACCCACTGGGTCGAGCACATGTTGTTCAAGGGTGGCGGCAAACTCGGCAAGGGGGACATCGACAAGCTGATCTCCCGCCTCGGCGGCAAGATGAACGCATTCACGGACACGGACTACACGATGTATTTCGAGACGATCCCCGCAAGCGCGATGGACACGGCCCTCATGATCGAATCGGAGAGGATGCGGAACGCGGCCTTCGATCCTAAGGAGGTCGAGGCGGAGCGGACGGTCGTCATCAGCGAACGGGAGGGCGCCGAGAATCAGCCCGAGTTCGCGGTCGAGGAGGAGCTATGGGCCCTCGCCTTCCAGGTCCATCCGTACCACTGGACGCCGATCGGATACAAGCAAGACCTCGCGGTCCTCGATCGGGAGCCGCTCTACCGTCACTACCTCCGGCACTACGCGCCCAACAACGCCTCCCTGATCCTGGTCGGCGGGTTCGATCCCGCGGTCGCGATGCAGCACGTGCGGGAGGCCTTCTCCACGTTGCGGCCGGAGGCTGCGCCGGATCCGATGCGGCTCGCGGAGCCGGACCAGCGGGGCGAGCGCCGGAGCGACCTCGTCCGTCCTGGGCCGGCCGACCTCCTCTCGATCGGATGGCACATCCCTGCGGCGGCCCATGGCGACACCCCGGCACTCATCCTCCTTTCGACCGTCCTCGGGGGCTGGCGCGGGCTCCTCTCTTTTGCGGCGGGCGACTGGCATCCACGGTCGAACCGCCTCTACCGGGCCCTCGTCGAGTCGAAGCTCGCGACGGACGCCGGCGTGCGGCAAGAAATGAAGCTCGATCCGTCCCTCCTGATCGTGTCGGCGACCTTGGCCAAGGGCGCCTCGCTCGATCGGGTCGAACAGGTGATCGACCGCGAGGTCGACAAGCTCCGACGGACGCTGCCGGTCAAGGCCGAGCTCGATCGCGCGAAACAGCAGGTCCGTTCCTGGGCCCGGTACGAACAGGACGGCGTCACGTTCCAAGGGATGCTCCTCAGCGCGGGCGAGGGCCTGTCCTCGTGGGACTTCGGGGAGCGGCTCCTCGGCAAGGTCGAGAAGGTCCGCGGCGAGCAGGTGCGTGAGGTGGCGAGGACCTACCTCGTCGACCAGCACCGGTCCGTCGTTCGGTTCCATGCCCAAGGGGCCGCTGCATGAACCTGCCAGATCGCACGGTGTTGGGAAACGGCGCCGTCCTCGTGTCGGCGTCCCTGCCGTCGAACCCGTTCGTCGCGTTCCGCGGGAGCATTCCCGCGGGGGTCGCGGCGGAAGGCGAGTCGCATGGCCTCGCCGAGTTCACGTCCCGCCTCCTCCTCAGCGGCACGCGCCATCGCAGCGCGGCCAAGCTCGCCGACCGCCTCGAGGGCATCGGCGCGACGCTCGAGTTCCACAACGGCGACGAGGTCCTGAGCTTCAGCAGCCGGAGCACGCGCGACACCGCGCGGGAGACGGTCCGAATCCTCGTCGAGTGCCTGTCCGAGCCGACGTTCCCTGAGCGCGAGATCGAGCGGGTCCGCGGCGAGTTGCTGAACGATCTACGGATCGAGGCCGACGACACGCACCTGAGGGCCATGCGGGAGCTCGAACGGTTCGTGTTCCCGAACGACCATCCGTACGGTCGCGACCCGAAGGGCGGGGCCGACCGCGTCCGCCGGATTCGGCGCCGCGACATCGTGGCCTTCCACGAGGCGCACGTCAACCCGGAGGCCTTGATCTTGGCCGTGACCGGAGACGTGGACCGTCGGCTCATGGAGGACGCGATCGCCGAACCGCTCTCCCGCCTCGACGCTTCCTCGGAAGGCGTCCCCGCGATCCCGCCGCCCCGTCCGCACAAGCCGCGCCGGGTCTCGATCCCGATGCCGCACAAATCCCAGGCGGACATCGTCGTCGGCGGCTCCGCGGTCCCGCGGCGCCACGACGACTACTACGCGCTGAACTTGGCCAACCTCCTGTTCGGCCGGATCGGGTTGTACGGCCGCCTCGGGAGGAACTTGAGGGACGAGCAAGGCCTCGCCTACTACGCATTCGCGAGCCTCGACGCCAAGACGGCGGGCGGCATGTGGTCCCTCGCCGCGGGCGTGAACCCCGCGAACCTCTCGAAGGCGACGCGCTCGATCCACGAGGAGCTCGACCGCCTCCAGACGGACCCGTTCCATTCGGACGAGGTCCGGGACGGGAAGGACAACCAGGTCGGGTCGCTCATCGTCTCCCTCGAACGGAACGCGGAGGTCGCGTCGGAGCTCCATCGCATGGAGTACTACGGGCTCGGCATGGGGTTCCTCGAGCGGTATCCGGAGATCGTCCGCGGGCTGGAAGAGGACCGCGTGCGCGAGGTCGCGATGAAATACTTCACGGCCGAGGGCAGCTCGATGGTCGTCGCCGGGCCGGTCGGGCGGGCGCGTCTCACCCTGTGACACCTCCGTCGGCGGGGCCGAATGTTTATATCGCGTCCTCCCGATGCGCGGCCGAGTTGGGCGAGCGATCGGGGGAGGGACCCTCGCGGGGTAGCTGCTCGACCGTCGCCCGGCAGGAGGAACGTTCATGGATTCGTTCGTTCGACGCGCGTGGGCCATCTCGCTGACCATCCTCATGATTGCCGCGATCCTGTTGGTCGCGGTCGCCGGCTCCCCGAAAGCGGCCACAAATGTGCGTCCGGCCGCGCCAGCCGATTCGGCCGCGCTGCGGGCTCCCTCGGCGGCAAGTCCGTCGATGGATCCGGCGATGCAACGATTGCTCGATCGCGCCCGCGAACCTTCGGCGGCATGGAACAAGCTCACCCCATCGGTCCAAGAGGCGGCGCGATCGGGGACCGGAACCTTCCGCGTCGCGATCTTGACGGACGACGTCAACACGCTCGGCGCCTTCCTGCGGAAGGACGGCGTGCCGACGCCCATCGGCTCCGTCCCCACCACCCGAAGCGGCGTGCGGGTCGTGACGATGGACGTGCCCACGCGGCTATTGGAGAAAGTCGCGGCGCTCGACCACGTCTACAGCATCGCGCCGGCGGTGCTGCCCGCGGCGCCGGACCGGGTGGAGACCGGCGCGTCGGCCCTGAACGCGATTCGCAGCGGCGGACCGGCCCCGGACCTCATCGCGGCCGGCAAGGGCCACCACGTCCCGGAGGCATGGGCCCTCGGTTACACCGGATATGGAGTCCAGGTGTCCACGATGGACAGCGGCACCGATTTCGGCCACCCGGACCTCCAAGGCACGTTCGCCCGGGACTCCGATCCATCGTCGCCGTACTTCGACTGGCCGATGGCCTTCGATCCGAATTCGATGGCGTCCTATCTCCTCGGCGGGCTGACCTTCCCGACCGCGCCGAGCTCCTGGTACGTCGACACGACGTTCACCTCCCCCGCGGACGGAGCGGGCAACCTGATCCTGCCTTTCAACGGCCATGTGTACAACGTCTTGGGCGTCCCGAGCGCGAGCGGGCTCTACCACCTCGGGCTCCACCCGGACTTCACGCTGGGCAGCGACTATCGCGAATTCGTCGCCGTCCTCGTCTCGGATTCGACAACCCCCGGGGTCTACGACACCGTCCACGTGGACCTCGATGACAATCACGCCTTCGGCAACGACAAAGCTGCGACCGTCGCGTCTCCGGACATCTGGGCGGACACCGACGGCGACGGCCTCGCGGACCTCTCCGGCGGCCTCATCTACTTCATCGGGGACGGGGCGCATCCGATCCCCTACAGCGACGTGATGGGCGCGCGCTACGGCCTCCCGGTCCCGACCGCGGGACCTGGCGACCTCGTCGCGTTCCAAATCGGCGACGCGCTCGCGCCGGGCGGCGGGGACCACGGGACGCTCTGTGCGTCTGCGATCGTTGCGCAGAACAAGACCGGCGCCGTCCTCGGATTCGCCCCGCAGGCGAAGCTGATCTCCGTCGGCAACATCTACGCAGGCGGATTCTTCTACGACATGTTCACGTTCGTCGGAGAAGGGTACGACGGGATCCCGGACACGGGGGACGAGGCCCAAGTCGCCTCCGCGTCCTTCGGCTTCTCCGGGACCTTCGACGACGGCTGGGACTTCACGGCCCGGTGGGTGGAGTACAACTCCCTCGTGAACCCGGACACGACCTTCACCGTCTCGAGCGGCAACGGCGGACATGGGTTTGGGACCGTCACCTCGCCGTCCTCGAGCAGCGGCGTCATCTCCGTCGGCGCGTCGACGAGCTACAACGCGGCCCTCGGCACCTTCGAGGATGCGGCCCACTCGACCTTCGGCGACGTGCAGCCTTGGTCGAACCGGGGCCCGAGCACGCTGGGTACCTCCAAGCCGGACGTCGTCACGGTCGGCGCATGGGCGTCCGGCGACGGAGCCCTCAACCAGTTCGGCGGGTTCCCGCCGTGGGTCGTGTGGGGCGGGACGTCTCTGTCTTCGCCAGCAACGACCGCGATCGTGGCCCTCATCGTGAACGCTTACCAGAACGCGACCGGCGGGACTCTCGGCAACCAGTATGCCAAGGTCCTCTTGACCGGCGCCGCCGATGACACGCACTACGATCCCCAGGTCATGGGCCACGGCCTCACGAACGCCCTGCGGGGGGTCGAGGCCGCGAGCAATCGGGACGGCCTCGCCGCATACCACTTCACGGCTTCCGGCATCGAGCCGGATTGGATGGCGGGGACCTACCGCGGGACGGCCTATCCGAGCTTCACGAACCTGTTGTCTCCGGGCGGCTCGTCGACGGACTCGTTCTCCGTGGAGAATCACAACGGGGCGGCCGGGAAGACGGTCGACGTATCCGACTGGGAACTGCGACGGATCGGCGAGAGCTCGTGGACGATCGTGACGCACAACGCCAACGAGAGCCCGCCCGATTTCGTTCGGCCGGATTACCTCATCAACCTGACCGGCCTGGTGCCGGCCGGGACGAACCTCGTCAAGGCGACGATCAGTTTCCCGCTGAACCAAATGGACCCGGACGGCAACTACGTGTACAACAGCCGGTGGCGCTTGCTGTTGTACGATTGGAAGGACTACAACGGCGACGGGACGTATTGGACCGACGCGAACGGAAATGGCGTCGTCAACGCGGGCGAGATGAACGCGTCGGCGGGCACGGAGATCCAGCGCTTCACCTATGGGTATCCGACCGGGACGAACATCGAAGCTTTCGTCCACGATCCGCTCGCGCGGATCCACGACGGCTTCCTCCTGGGGATCCAGCACCGGACCGTCTCCGCGCTCGTCCCGTCGACGACTCTGACGGTGACGGTCGACTACTACCAGGCGCTCGATGCGCCCTGGCTGACGGAGAGCGCGTCCAGCCTGTCCCTCGCCGCGGGGGGCGTCGGCTCGGTCGACGTGACCGTTTCCGTCCCCGCGAGCCAGCCCTTCGGGATCCTGTCGGGAACGGTCGTCCTGACGGACACGAGCTCTGGCGCGGAGACCCTGATCCCGGTCGTCGCGCAAGTCGCGGCGACGGGCACCTCGTTCACCTTCGGCGGCAACGCGACCAGCACCGCGTTCCTGGACAACAACCGCGTGTTCGGCGGCGCGGATTGGACGTGGCGGCCGGAGGCCGGCGACTGGCGGTTCTTCTACACCGACGTCCCGGACGCGACGCCCGTCTATCCGGGCGAGAACCTCCTCGTGCACACCTGGTGGTCGACCGCGCCGACGGACATCGACACGTTGATCTTCGGCCCGACGCCGGATCCCTTCTCGGGCATCGGCCCGCCGGTCTGGGGACCCTACACCTTGTCGGTCCAGGGCGCGAGCCTAAACACGAACATCGACGCGGGCCGATGGCGTTTCAACACGGTCACCGGCGGGCCCGAGGAATGGGTCACCGCGCCGCTGAGCCCGGGCCTGCATGCGATCGGGCTGCACAACGTCCTGAACGCGGGGACGGGTCCCTCGGACCTGTTCCACGGCGAAGTCGGCACCTTCAGCGTGGCGCCGACCCCGTGGGTCGTGTCGACGACGAATGCGACCGGGAAGGGAGCGTTCCATGCGAATTCATCCCTTGCCTTGTCGGGTCTCACGGTCCGCGGCTTCGGAGTGTCCGCGCCGGTCCTCGAGAGGAACCTGACGATCGTCGGCGGGGGCATCTATACCGAGACCTTCGACGCTGCGAACGCGGGCCTGATCGACGTCGCGATCGGCGAATCGTACCTGCAGGGCATGGACCTCGACCTGTACCTCTATCGCTGGACCGGCTCGAGCTATGCCCTCGTCGCCTCGTCGGCGGGGCCGACCGCCTTCGAGGAGGTCCGCCTCACGATGCCCGAGTCGGGGAGGTACCTGATCCTCGTGGACGGCTTTTCTGTCCCCGCGGGGACCGGCCAGTTCGATATGTTCAAGGTGATCATCCAGGGGACGCAGCTCACCCCGACGAACGTGCCCGGGACCGGTATCCCGGCCGGGACCAATGCCCCCTTCAACGTGACGTGGAACTTCGCAGGGACCCGACCCGGACTCTACTTCGGCATCCTGTTCGTCGGGCCCACAGGCGCCCCGGCGGTCGAAGTGGACGCCGGCTTCCTGCTGGTCGATGCGAATCCGCCGACGATCCTGTCGACGACGCCCGCGAATGGTTCGTTCCTCCGAGACTCCTCGGCCCACGTCGCGGCGACCTACGTGGACCCGGAGATCTCGGCGGGCATCGTGTCCGCGACGATCCTCGTCGACGGCACGGACTTCTCTTTCTTCGCGACGTTCAACGACACGACCTTCGACTGGTCCTTGCCGTTCGGATTCAGCGAGGGAACGCACACCGTCGTGTTCACGATCCTCGACGGCGCCGGCTTCTCAGCGTCCAAGACTTGGAGCTTCACCGTCGACACGATGGCGCCGAGCCTGTCCGTGACGAGCCCCAACGACGGGCTCACAGGGACGGCGCTGACGCCGGTCTCCGGCACCACGGAACCGGGCGCGACGGTCACCGTGAACGGCGTGTCTACGGCGGTCAACGCGACGACGGGCCACTTCAGCCGTGACATCGTCCTCGCCGAAGGTGCGAACACGATCACGGTCGTCGCGAAGGACCGGGCCGGAAATACGGCTACCGATGTGCGATCGGTCACGCTCGACACGACCGCTCCTTCGCTGACGGTCACCGCGCCGGCGCAGGGATCCCGAGTCCCGACGAACTCCGTGCAGGTCACCGGGACGACGGATGTGGACGCGATCGTTTCCGTGAACGGGATTTCGGCCCCGGTCGCATCCAGCGGTGGCTTCGACGTGACGATCGTCCTCTTGGACGGCCGTCACACGGTCACGATCGTCGCGACCGACCCCGCGGGCAACAAGGCACAGGTCGTGCGGACGATCGACGTCGGCCCGGCCCCGGATGCGACCGCACCAGTCGTGACGGTGACGAGCCCAGCGGACGGGGCGACGGTCGACCAAGCTTCCGTCGTCGTGTCCGGGACGGTCGACGACACGAGTGCGACAGTCATCGTGAACGGCGTCGCGGTCCACCCCGCGGCAGACGGGTCGTGGAGTGTGACGATCTCCCTCGCCTCCGGCACGAACACGATTTCGGTGTCCGCGGTCGACGCGGCGGGGAACCGGGCGACCGCAGTCTCTCGTTCGGTGACGTACCAGTCGCCGGTGCCGGGGATCAACCAGGCTGTCACGTCGCTGAGCGGCAACTTGGTCCTCGGGCTCGCGATCGTCCTCGTCGGGCTCATCGCCCTCGTCTTCGTCCTCTACTCGAACCTGAACCGCAAGATTGGGCAACTGAGGCCCCCGAAGCCGCCGGAGCCGCCGGCCGGAGAGCTGTAGGGGGAGCGGGCGGCTCCCCCCTTTTCTTCTTTATTCCCTGCCGCGGCGAGGTCATCGATGGGACGCCTCAGAATAGAGGCTCTTCGACCACGCGAGCCGGTCCGCCGACCGCGCAGGGGATCGTCTCGATCCCGAGGTCCGCGATCGCCGTCCAGACTTGTTCGGCGTGGTCCGGGAACGTGTTCACGTAGACCGTTGCCCCCGTATCGATCGAGAAGAAGGCCGGTATGCCCTGTTCTCGAAGGCGGCGGACGGCGAGGATGACCCGCAAGGTGTCGGGTTGCCAGAGGACCATCTCGCCGGCCCCGGTCATCGTGATCCCGTGCAGCATGAGGGTGTCCCGTTCCGCTAGACCGCAGATGGACCCGATGTCTCGGTTCCGGATCGCGAGCTCCATCTCCGCGATCAGCCGCGGCATCTCGGCGAGGCGGGCGTGGAAGAACGGCGACGTCAGCGCCTCCCGATGGGCGTCCTCGGTCTGCTTGAACGCGGGGACGACGGCGACGACCATCCCCATCTGGAGCTCCTCGCCGGCGAGACGGGTCGCGTAGGAATCCTCGTCCGTCAGCCCCATCTTCCATTTGCTGAATCCGCCCGTCACCGCGCGCGCCGCGGATCCCGCCCCCCGTCGGGCGAAGCGCGAGATCTCCTCGAGGCCTAGGTCTAATCCGGCGGCCTTCGCGGAGGCCATCGCCAGCGCGGCGAAGCCGGAGGCGCTCGCGCCCAGCCCGATGTTCGACGGGAAGTCGTTCTCGGATGCCATGCGAAATCGCCGTCGGATCGAGGCCTTCGCCCGGATCGGATCGACGACGGAACGGATCCGCTCCATGTCGTGTCCCATCACCTCGCGGCCATCGATCGTCGCCTGATCCCGCGGGAATTCGCCGAACTCCACGGTCGTGCGCGTCGTCAAGGGCGCGGTGCAGACGCTGATCGAATCGTGGAAAGGGAGGCGGAGGACGGGGTCCGCGAGCCCGTGGTACTTGATCAATCCCTGGATCGGATGGGCCACGGCGGTCGCCTTCAATCCCGCCACCGCCCAAGCACGCGGGGAAGTTCTGCATGGTCATCGATCACGGCGTCCGGTTGGACGCCGGATTCCCTGGGCCGCGCTTGGCCGCGGGGGCGGTACCCCTTCCGGTCCGCGTGGAACCAAACGGCGCGCATCCCCATCGCTTTCGCACCCCGGACATCGGCATCGAGATCGTCGCCGACGTGAACCGCCCGCTCCGCGGGATGCCCCAGGGCCTCCAACGCGGCCTCGAAGATCGGCCGGAGCGGCTTCCGGACACCGACCTCGTCGCTGAAGACCCGCACCCGAAAGAATCGCCCGATTCCCATCCGGTCCTGGAGCCTTCGAAGGTATTGCCCCCAGGTCCTCCCGGTGTTCGAGACGAGTCCGATCGCGATTCCATTCCGCTCGAGTTCCTCCAGGGTCTCCCGGACATGGGGGAAAAGGTTCGGAGGGACTTCCTGGAGGGCCCCGCCGAACGCTTCGGAGACGCGCTCGGCCAGGATCGCGTCTTTCGGGTCCAAGCCGGCGAATTGGAGGAAGGTCCGGACCTGTTCCTCGGGGGCGGGATCGACGTTTCGTTCCCACCCCTCCTCGAGGATTGCCTGTTGCCGATCGTAGGCCCGCAAAAGCTCGTCCCGGATCAGGGGGAGCTTTGGGACCGCCTTGAGGAGCCGATCGATTCGGAGTTCCCGGAGCTCTCGATCCTGCTCCACCGTCGTGAGCGCGATCGTGTCCCACCAGTCGAATGTCACGGCCTCGATCATCGCGGTCCTCTAGATGTCGAAGATGACCTCGGCGAATCCTTTCGCCGGATCGACGGTCAGGCCATGGCGGGTCACCGCCTTGATGGCGAGTTTCAGTTCATGCCGTGACTTGTCGATCGTCTCTCCGCGGGCATGACCGACGAGGGCCGTCCCGGCGACGTGGACGTCGAACGAGGAGAACAGGAACCGTTGGGTCTCGTGGACGTAGAGCAATTCCGAAAGCCACCGGAGGAATAGCGTCGGGATGTCGTCGGCGTTCAGGCGGACTTCGACCTCGCCGATCGGCTTGACCGTCGAGAGGTCCGCGATCAGGCTGAACATCCCCTCGGCGGCGTTCGCAAATAGCTCGTCGAGGGACCTTCCATACGCCCGGATGGCGACGTCCGCAGTGTGGTCGATTTCCTCGAAGCGCACGGCGAAGGCAAAGGCCCGGATGAGATGAAGCTTCTTCGCGTCTCCCTCAGATCCCGCGGCTCTTCCCCGGCCAAAGGACCTTGTGGAGCTGGACTTGGAGGCGCACCGGGAGGCGATCCTCGAGGATCCACGCCGCGAGCCGATCCGGGTCGAGGCCCATCGAGACCTTGTGTGCCGCAGCGACCGGCGAGAACAGCACGGTCTGCGCCTTGGTGCCGTACGCGGAAAGCACGCGCCTTGCGAACTCGTAGTCCTCGCGGTCACGGAGGACGAACTTGACTTCGTCGTGGGGCTGTAGGAGGCCCAGGTTCGCGTACGCCTTCTCCGCCTTCATCCCGGAGCCGGGGCACTTCACGTCCATCACGTACCGGACCCGGCCGCTCGCCCGCTCCGCCGGCGCCAGCCGGTCGAACGTGTGCAGATCCACCTCGCCGTCGGTCTCGAAGGAATGGACGAAGTCCTCCGGAAGACGACGGACCGCGGCCGCGATCGACTCCGCCTGAAGGAGCGGCTCGCCCCCGGTCCAGCAGACATATCGGATGCCTTCTCCTTCCTCGGCGGCCGCCGACAACTCGCGGATCCGGTCCACGACATCCTCGACGGAGGACCGGGTGAATTCGCCGCCCTCCACGGCGTACATGGAGTCGCACCAGGCGCACCGCAGATTGCACGCGTACAGGCGCACGAAGATGGTCGGGAGGCCCGCGAGGGAGCTCTCTCCCTGGATCGAGACGTACATCTCGTTGAGCAGAAGTTCCTGCCCCTTTCGGACGGGGACGGTCGTCTGGGCCTGCACGAGGCAACCGATGCGCGGGGCCCCACTTAAGCGTTCTTCGCTGCGGGACGGGCGTAAGGGAGCGGATCCTCGATCCCGGCCTCGCGGAAGCCTTTGAGGCGGAGCTGGCAGGAGTCGCAGACGCCGCAGGCTTTCGCCCGACCGTGGTAGCAGGACCACGTGAGGGCCCACGGGACCCCCAACGACTCGCCGGTCCGGACGATGTCCGCCTTCGACATCTCGATGAGGGGCGTCCGGATCTCGATCGGATGTCCCTCGACCCCGCGTTTGGTCCCGAGGCGGGCGACCTCTTGGAACGCGCGGTAGAATTCCGGGCGGCAGTCCACGTATCCGGAAAAATCGACAAAGTTCGCGGCGATGACGATGGCCGCCGCGCCAGCGGCCTCTGCGAGTCCGAGGGCGTAGGACAGGAAGATCGTGTTCCGGGCCGGGACATAAGTCGCCGGGATCCCGCGCCCGATCTCTTGCATCGGTCGCCCCTCCGGGATTGGAATGCGCTGGTCCGTGAGGGCCGACCCGCCGATCGCCGTCAGGTCCAAGGAGACGACGCGGTGCTCTCGGACGCGGAAGTGGGCCGCGACCCGCTTCGCGGCGGCGATCTCCCGCCGGTGGCGCTGGCCGTAGTCGAGGGTGAGGGCGATCACGTCGAATCCCTCTTTCAGAGTCATGGCGAGGGCCGTCGCCGAGTCCATTCCTCCGGAGAGGAGCACGACCGCCTTTTGGACACGGACCATCGTCGGCTGGATAAGCCGGGGACCGTCAAAAAGGCGATGCGACGGTCGATTCGCGTACCCCGTGGTTATAGTTAAATAACTATAACACCTACTGAGCTCCATGCAAGTCGGCTGTGGCGTGTACGTCCATCCGGTTCGGGAGCGGCGGTATCTGTACTTCTGGCACTACGAGAGCCGAGGCGGATCCCGGGTCCAGGTGAAGGAGTACGTGGGTCCGGTCGACTCGGCTCGCGCTCGAGGAGAAGCCGCGCACCGGTGCGAAGCGTACTATGCAAAGGTCGCGGACGACCTCGAGAAACTTCGGACCTCGAGCCTTGCGGAGATCCGGACCCTCGGAACCACGTGATCGGACGAGTTATGGTCAAACGACTATAACATCGATGGCCCGGGCTCGGAGCGGACCGTTCAATCGGAGAGCTTGGCGACGATTCGATTGAACCGTTGAACCAGAGGGCCGACTCGGCGAAAACCGTCCGACCCTTCGGAGGGCTCCTGGAGCAAGCCGATCTCATGGCCTTCGGGGTCCCGCAGGTAGGCGACCTTCCCGTACGGCCGGGTCGCAGGCGGTCCCAGGAACTCCGCTCCGCGTCTTCCGAGCTCGGCGTACGCCGCATCGAGGTCGGGGACCGCGAAGACGAGGAAGCCTTCGGGCGCCCCCGTCATCTCTCCCGTCGGGTAGCGATGGATCGCGAGGCGGACGCTGCCCGCGTCGAAGTGGATGACGTGGGCTTCCTCCAGGAGGATCGGCAGCCCCATCACATCCCGATAGAACGCCCGCGCGCGGTCGAGGTCTCTGGAGTAGAGGACGATCCCTTCGAGGATGCGCGGCGTCGCCATGTGGACCGTTGCTCGGGAGGCCGAACGACCTCATCAGCTTCGCGGGCTACGCCCGGATCTCGTCGAAGCGGTAGTCCGTCCACTCGCGTTCGCCGAGGACGATCTCGAACTCCTGCGGCGTCAACATCGGCTCCTTGTACTGCAGGACGTCCTCGATCGCGATCCGCGGACACGCCGTGTTGACCCACGCGTCCACGCGATATCCTTGGAGCAGATCGGGTGCGACGAGGTCCATGAGGAACAGGCTCGCCTGCCTCCCGTGTTTCTCGGCCAGCGCCTTGAGCCCGAGGGCCATGTCCATCCTCTCCTGCCCGATCTTCTTCGACACGAGGATGCCGAACGTCTGGGCATCGTGGGCCCGCGCGATGGCGGCGTGGCGCTGCCGGAGCACGCGGTCGCGCACCTCCTTGAGGTCACGGGCGGTCCCGCGCTCGGGATCCGCGACGATGACCGGCTTGTCGACGAGGATCGCCACGCCGAGCGGATGGAAGTCCCCCGTGCCGATGTACAGGTAGCCGTCGACGTCCTTCTCGACGACCGTCGCGGTGTGGTAATCGCATCCGAGGACCTGGCCGGCGTACGCGACCCGCCGGTCCGGCTCCCCGATGCGGACGACGTGCCCTTTCCTCTCGAGGTGGTCCTTGATCGGCGGGAGCCAATGGCGGAATTGGGTCGTCGTCAGGAGCCCGACGCGGTTCGGGAGGAGGGGCTCCGCGGCATCGATGAAGGCCAAGGAGGCGAGCGGCGGACCCGGGAGATCGTAGAAGAAGACCCGGTTGTACCGGAGGTGCGGCATCGGCGCGTGGCCGAGGTGGACGATCAGGTCCACCGGCATCTCGGCGACGTCGCAGGCCCCGAAGGACGGGTCGGCGGAGACGAGGCAGGTCACGCCCGCCCTCGACTCGATCTCGCGGGCGAGTTCCACGGCCTTCGTGCGCAGGCCGACCGGAAATTGGAGCCCGACCGTCTTCGCGTTCCGGCCGCGGATCACTTCCAGGAGTCGGTCCGTCTCGCCCATGGACGCGAAGACACCACGCGGGTCGGGAAAAAGGTGTCCCTTCGGTCCTAGCGTTTCTTCTCGCGTTCGATCTCGATCCGCCAAGGCGTCGGGAGCTTGATGCCGCCTTTCCGGAGGGCTTCCTTAGCGTCGTCGACATGGTCTTCCGTCGTCGAGATCGTGAAGATTTTCATGCCCGGGTGCACGCGGGCCGCCGTGCCGACGGCCGCGCCGAAGGCCGCGCGCATCCCTTCCGAGATGCGGTCCGCGCCTGCGCCCGTCGCGATCTTGTTCTCCCGCAGCACGTTGTGCGGGTAGAGCCGAAGCTTCAGGTGGTAGCCGTTGCCCGCCTTCTTCACGATGTAGCGGTTCGCGGAGATGCGCGCCGCCTCGAGGGCGATGTGCCGGATCTGGCATTGCTCTTCCGCGATCAGGTGGACATGGACCGGGAAGTTCGTCCTCGGGTCGCCGATATCGAACTGGCTGATCCGGATCCCGGGGACGCCGCCCATGTACCGCTTCTGGGCGTAGGCCTGTCCGCGGATCTCCCGATACATGCTGTTCGGCTTGCGCGTCATCGTCGGAGGGCGCTCGAAGGGGGGAGCGATATTTAATCCTTGGCGGGCTCGGACGCGGACCGGGAAATCATTAAGAGCGTCGCATTGTGTCGCGCGAGTCGATGCTCCTCGTGAAGCTCGGCGGAAGCGTCGTCACGGAGAAGGACAAACTCCGCACGGCCCGCCGTCCGGCGATCCGACGCCTCGCCGGGGAGCTCGCGGCGGTCCGCCAACCGCTCCTGGTCGTCCACGGCGCCGGCTCCTTCGGACACATCCTCGCGAGCCGTCATCGCTTGAACGAGGGCGGCTCGACCCCTGCGAAGCGCGCGGCCGCCGCGCGCGTCCAGGCGGATGTCCGCGACTTGGACCGCCTCATCGTGGATGCCCTGAACGCGGTCCGTCTCGCCGCGGCGTCGATCCCGCCCTCCGCGGTCCTCTCCCTGGACGATGGGAGCGTCTCTTCGATGGACCTGACGCCGTTCTTAGAGTTCGCCTCGATGGGTTTCACGCCGGTCACCTTCGGGGACGTCGTGCGGGACGTGCGGCGAGGTTTCTCCATCTGCTCCGGGGATCTGCTGATGCTCGAGCTCGCGCGCGCCTTCCGCCCCGATCGCGCGGTCTTCGTCGCCGACGTGGACGGCCTCTTCACCGCGGACCCGAAGCGCCGTCGCGACGCGCGACTGCTGGACAAGATTTCCGAGGCCGACCTTTCGAAGATCGAGTTTTCCTCCGCCAAGCGGACCGACGTCACCGGGAGCATCGAGGGGAAGGTGCGCCGGATGTTCGAAATTGCGGGGCATACCGGCGAATGCCTCATCGTCAACGGTAACGTAAAGAACCGAGTCCGGGATGCACTCCGAGGCCGGCGGGTCGTCGGCACCCGGATCGCCCGAGGTCCCTGAGATGGTCGAGCCGTCGAAGACGGAACAGCGGAAGGCGGAGCACGTCAACATCATCCTGCAGGAGAACGTCTCCGCGGAATACAACTATTGGAACGACGTCCGCCTCGTGCACGATGCCCTCCCGGAGGTCGACCTGGACGCGATCGATCTGAGCGTGAAGTTCTTCGGCAAGAAGCTCCGGGCGCCCCTCATCATCTCCTCGATGACCGGGGGATTCGGCATGGGGAAAGAGATCAATGCGAACCTCGCGAAGGCCGCGGCCGAGGTCGGGGTCGCGATGGGCGTCGGATCGCAGCGCGCCGCGCTGGAGAAGCCGGAGCTCGCCGCGACGTACGCGGTCGTGAAGGATCACGGCATCCCGCTCGTCTTCGCGAACCTCGGCGCGCCGCAGCTCGTGCCGCAGGAGGGCAAGAGGGCCTACGGCATCGCGGACGCGAAACGCGCGATCGACATGATCGACGCGGACGCCCTGATCATCCATCTCAATTTCCTGCAGGAGGTCGTGCAGCCGGAAGGAGACCGCCGGGCTAAGGGTTGCCTCGCGGCCATCCGGGCCCTCGCGGCGAAGTTCCCCGTCATGGCGAAGGAGACCGGCGCGGGGATCTCGCGGGAGGCGGCGGCCCGACTCAAGGAGGCCGGCGTCCAGGCGATCGACGTGGGAGGACTCGGGGGCACCTCGTTCTCCGCGGTCGAACATTACCGGGCGCGGAAGGAGGCGTCGAGCCTGAAGGAACGCCTGGGGGCCACGTTCTGGAACTGGGGCATCCCGACGCCGGCGTCGATCATGCTCGCCGACGTGGGCCTCCCGCTCATCGCGACCGGCGGCATCCGGAGCGGCCTCGATGCCGCGAAGGGGATCGCCCTTGGGGCGACGATGGCCGGGATGGCGAAGCCGATGCTCGAGGCCGCGAAGGTCTCCGCCGACGCGGTCGTTGCGGAGCTGCGCGCGGTCATCGAGGAGCTCAAGGCCGCGATGTTCCTCACCGGGTCGACCTCGATTCCCGAGCTCCAGGAGCGGAAGGCCATCGTGAGCCCGCCGACCGCGAGTTGGCTCGAGGCGCGGGAAGCGTGACCCGATGACCTCGACGGGTTCGGAGTCGGCGGAGGCACGACTCGAATCCCTGCTGAAGCCGTATCGAGACCTTTCGAACGAGCACATGGAATTGATCTGGACGGAGTTCGCCGCGGAGCATCCCGCGGGATCCTTTCCGTCGACGAAGACGATGCGTCAGAATTCGCGTCTCTTCCTGGCGGGGAAACGGTACCGGTTCGCCCTCGCGCTCGCCGGTTACCGATTGCTCATGGGGGACCGACCCTCCCGCGATCTGGAACGGGCCGCAACGTGGCTCGAGTGGTACCATCTCTACACGCTCTTCCTCGACGACATCATGGACGAGGACTTCCGCCGGCGGACGTTCCCGAGCGCGTGGTCCTCGAACGCCCGCCTGTACCGCGGCGCCGACGCCGCGCGGCCTGCGACCGTCTTCCGGACGCGCCGACATCGGTACGGGGTCTCGCAGGCGATCCTCGACGCGCTCCGCATCCGCTCCCTTGCGGAGGGGGCGATCGAGCGCGCGGTCGGCCTCCATCCGTCCGTCCGGTTGGAGTTGCTCGCCGAGTTGACGACCGTCGACCTGATCCTCAGCGACGGTCAAGGCCTCGACATCGACTTCGAACGGGCGGCGGACATCCCGGAGGAAGCCTACGTCCGGATGAGCGAGGCGAAGACGGCCCGCCTCTACGTGGGAGCGGCCGCGACGGCGGCGATCGCCGCCCGGGCCTCCTCGGAGGACCGAGCCGCGCTCGAGGCGTACGCGCGGGCCTTCGCAATCGCGTTCCAAGATCGTGACGATCTCCTCGGATCGGGAGTCGTCGCTTCGCGGATTGGCGGATCGTCGGAAGGGGACATCCGGCAAGGCAAGAGGACCCGCCTGTATGTCCTCGCCCGCGGACGGCTCCGCGGCGGGGATCGGACCGCCTTCCTCCGGGCCTACGGCCGGGGGACGAAGACGACGAAGCGCGATGTCGCGGTCGTGCGGGACCTCCTTCGGACCCATGTCTTGCCCGCCATGGAGGATCGCATCCGGGAGTACCAGAAGGCCGCGCGGGACGCGTTGCGTCGGCTCCCGGCCCGCGATCCGGACGCGAAGCAATTCCTGGAAGCCCTCATCGAGGCCCAAGGTTCGCGGGAGGCGTGACCGGTCCCGGCGGTCGCAACGTGCGATCAGGCCCTCGCGGTTGTGGCCCAGGCCCTTGAGGTCGCGAAGCGGGCGAAGGACTTCGGGCAGGGTGTGAGCGGCGCCGCAGCTGGTGAACGGATGTCGCGATTCGATGTGAACGCGGCGACTACGACAACGCGATGCGGTTCGCCGAAGAAGTCTTACGAATCTTCGGCGGGATCCCACCCGCCCATCGATGAGGAAGACCGAACGATTGCTAATCAGTCCTCGAGCCCGCGGGCGGTGATTCGGAAGGTCGCCCGCATCCCCTCTTCGCGGTGTCGATGCTTGTCGAGGACCGCCGTCCGCAGCGACGCTCCCGACCGTTCGAACCGCAGGATCGTCTTCGCGTTGTGGCTCAACATGTGGCCGCCGAGCGGCAGGTAGGCGCCGGTGTCGATGTCCGTGTACACCTGCGACGTGACGACGACGGGCATGCCGCGTTGCCGCGAGACCCGGAGGAGCTTGCCGATCTGCCGCGTGAGGCCGTACCGCTCGTCGCGCCGGGTCTCGTCGCGCATCGTGAGTCGGTAATGCATCGTGATGCTGTCGATGACGATCAGGCCGACCTCCCGGTTGCCCTCCGAGAGCTTGACGGCCTTCTCGATGAACTTCTCCTGCTCCTCGAAGCTGTACGGCTCGGAGAAGAGGATGTTCTTCGCGACGACCTCGAAGTCGTCCCCGCAGATCTGCCGCAGCCGCTCGAGCGAGACGCCTTCCGTGTCGATGTAGATCACCTTGTGTCCCGCGCGGACGACGTTCCGCGCGAGCTGCAGGCAGAAGTTCGTCTTGCCGCTCCCCGCCTCTCCATGGAGGAGGGTGATGCATCCCTCCTCGACTCCCCCGCCCAAGAGGTCGTCCAGGGCTCGGCAGCCCAGGGCCACCGTCATCTGCGCGGTCAAAGCCTCGGCGCCCATTAATCCTTCGAGCCCTCGGGCGGGAGATTCGACAGGTACGCGGCCTCCGAGGTCCAGACGACGACGGCTCGCGCCGCGGGCCTCTTCGAAGCCGGTCGGAGGGGACGCTCTTCCGCGGTCTGCGGATGGATCGCGACGAGCTCGCCGGAATCGAGCCGGGCCAGTTGCGCCTCAAAACGTTCCGCGTCGATCCGGTTCGCCCCGCGGACGTCCTTCGGCTTGAAGCGGCTCGACTCGCCCGTCGCGAGGTCTCGGAGGACGACGAACGGTCGGACCGACGTCACTTCCGCGACGGCCCCCTTGTGACGCACGACGTCGCCCTTCTGGAAGGCCGGCAGGCGGACGAGGGCCGTGACCCGGTAGACCTCGCGGCCCTGCCGCTGACCGAACAGCTTCGGCGAGGCCGTCACCGTGCCGCCGAAGGCCCCCGCGAGATCCCGCGCGAGCCCCTTGGCCAGCGCGTTCGTGCTCACGTAGAAGTCGAGGCCGCCATGGACCTCTTCGATGCGCGAGACGAAGGCCTCGGGGTCCTCCGACCGATCGATGCGCGCGGCGACGAACGTCCGGGCGGCCCGCACTTCGCGCGGCGCGAGTTCGCGGTCCTCCCCCCGGACTTGGAGGATTCCCTCGTAATACCGTCCGCGTTGCTTCTGGCACGCGTCGCAGTACGAGGGCTTGATGCGAATCCGGACCTGGAAATCTTGGACCGCGGTCAGCTCCTGGAAACGGCCCGCCGCCTTGACCCGGACGGAGAGGTTGTTCGCGTCCTCCTCCCGTGCGACGTGGGTGAAGCTGAGCCGTTCATAGGGAGCGAGGGGCGGCATCGCCTCGCGGAGCAGTTGCGGGATCACCAGGTCGCGATCCGCCTTCGTCCAGCCGGACCGGAGACGGTACGACCCGCAGGACTGACAGCGCGGGACGTCGATGAACTCGACCGGCGCGACGATCGGATGCCGTTTCCGAAAGCAGTTCGCGCAGAGGCCTTCGTAGACCGGGCCTTCCGCCCCGCACTCGACGCAGAACATGGGTTCCTTTTTTCCATTCGCGCCGCGCTACTTAAGTGCTGGTGTGGCCGAGCCGCCCCGGATATCCGGACGGAAGGCCATAAGTATCCGTCGGCGCGTCGGCTCCGGGGATGGCGAAGAGAGAACCGTCTTGGTGGCGCTTGCGACAGATCCGCCACCGGGACGCGGTCATCCTCGCCATCCTCTCCGCCGCGTGCCTCCTTGGCGGGCAGGTCACCGACAACGCAACCCAGTGCGCCTCTCCGCCCTGCAGCATCTCGGGGATCTACGAGGATTACGTCGCGCCCTACCTCAACAACCCGCCGGTCCTCGTCGTCCTCATCTTGCTCGCCTTGTTGGGCTTCACGACGTACTTCGGCGGCATCTTCGTCCTCCTCGGCGGACTCCATTTCTCCTGGGGCCGAGTCGGACGGGGTCGGTTCCTCCTGGGACTCGGGTTGGGCGTGAGCTTGCTCGGCCTCGTCGGTCGCCTCTCGCGGACGATCCTCACGACCGGAAGGCCGTTCGGCGATCCGCTGATCGCGCTCCTCGCCGTCACCGCCAGTCTCTCGGGCCTCGGCATCCTCCTGGGGATCGTCAGCCACACCCTCATGGGAAAGTACGCGCTGATGCTCAAGAAGCACGCCAAGCGGGTCCTGCGTCGCTGGCGCAAGTCCCGACGACCCACGGACCGGTCGTCGAAGTCGCGGGTCACATGAGCACGAACTGCGCGTGCGGCACGCCGTCGATCCACAGGATGCCGCCGTCAGAGACGAACCCCGCGCGCATCGCGGCCTCGACGGTCTCTTGGCCGACGAAGTTGCCGATCGTCGCGAGCTTGAGGTTCGAGATGAACCCTTCCTCCGAGACGACGTCGCCCTCGTAGAACTTGCCGACCTCGATTTTGAACTTGCCCTCGCGGAACGTCTTGCCCACCAAGTCCGCATCGGCCGCCGCGACCAAGGTCTCTTTCCCTTGGTGGTACACCTTCATGCGGATCGGCATCGAAGGATCGCGGCTACAATCGTTCGACGAGCTTATACTTGTTTTTGACGGGGCTGTAAATCTCCCCTTCCTGCGCCCAACGTTTCAGCCACGAGTCGACCTTCGCAGGAGGGATGCCCCGTTCTTGGGCCAGACGGACGATGTCCTCGTAATCCGCGACGCCTTCCGGTCCCGCGAGCTCGTTGATGATGTCGCGGATCGAGATGATCTGTTCCCGCTGCGACTGGCTGATTCCGGTCTGGATGATGTCGATGTCGAAGCGGCCCTCCTCGCCGGCGACCTTGCCCATCCAGTACTCGACGATCCGGACCGCGCGATCCGCGTCGTCCACGGTGACCGCTTCGCTGAGTCGAATCCGCGCGCCGGCTTCCGCGAGGCGGATGATCGCTTCGAGCTGTCGCGGGGTGATCGGCACGCTGGAACCGGCCGCCTCGCCGGTCTTCCGGATGTCGAGGTATTTTTTCTCGATGACCGACATGGCCTCGGTCGTCATGATCGGGTAGATGCGCTTCGCATACGCGACGTACTTGCGGAGGAAGTCCGGGTTCAGATGCGGCGTGTACGGTTCCTCGAGGGCTTGCGTCTCCTCCGTGACCAGTCCGGCCTCCCGGCGCTTTCGGATCTCCCCGACGCGGTGGCCCTTCAGGATATGATCCGCCAGTTCCCGATCTCGGTCCGCTTGCGGCCGATCGATCATGGAGAAGATGATATCGAAACGACTGAGCAGCGCGGGCGGGAGGTCGATTTGTTCCGAGATGTACTTGTGCTCGTCGAACCGGCCGAACTTCGGATTCGCGGCGGCGAGGACCGCGCATCGCGACTGGAGGACGGCCGTGATTCCTGCTTTAGCGACACTAATCCGTTGCTGTTCCATCGCTTCATGGATCGCGGATCGATCCTGCGGGTTCATCTTTTCGATTTCGTCGATGCATGCAAGTCCGAGATCCGCAAGGACCAACGCACCCGCTTCGAGGGTCCAACGGCCTTCTCCGAATTCATCGCGAACGGCGCTGGCCGTAAGTCCGGCTGCGGTTGAAGATTTGCCGGTTGCGTAGATCCCACGCGGAGATAGCCTACTCATGTACGACAGCAACTCGCTCTTCCCGATCCCCGGGTCTCCGACCATGAGCACGTGGATATCCCCGCGGATCCGGCGGCCGTCCGGCATGACCTTCGGGACGCCGCTGAACAGCTGCAGGGCGAGCGCCTCCTTCTCCACGTACATGCCGTACATCGATGGCGCGATCGAGGCGGTGATCATCCGGAAGATGTCCGGACTCGCGCCCGTCTCACGGATGAGCCGCGCGTCCTCCTCCGTCACCTCGATCTCTTCGAACTCGACCTGCTCCTTTTCGACCGAGTTCACGTCCATGAAGATGTCGAAGAGGGTGGACTTCGCCCCAGGCCGGCCTTTCTGGATGCTTCGGAGCACGCCGCTCATGATGACTCGCTCTCCCGGGGTGATGCGACCGGTCAGGTCGTCTTCCAGATACAGCGTGAGCCGCTGCGGCTCTTCGCCGCCGCGCAAGCCCTCCGGCGACTCCTGGATCTCGAGCTTCTGCGTGTCGAGGTACATCGACGTCTCGGTCATCAGGCGGAATTTCGTCGCGCTCGCCGACCGTTTGCAGCCTCCCTGTTCCTCATAGCATTCGAGCGGCTCCCGGAACGCCTGCCCGTCCTGAGGCTCCTTGATGATCGTCCCGCAACGGAGGCACTGGAAGAGCGCGTCCGTCACGCGCGGACGGACCTCGGTCGACTTGCGCACGAGGCCCTCGACGGCGATGTATTGGCCAAGGTGCTTCGCCCTCAGGTCGCGAATCGGCACGCGCCGGTCCCTGGGCAGGGCTTTGACCCGCAAGTGGATCTGGGCCGCCTCATCGCCCGGCGGCGCGAGCCGCCGGATCGCCTCCTCCCCCGCCATGAGGACGTTCAGCGGGTGACGCAAGAGGTAGATCGCCATGTCCGTGTCGAACCGGTTCAGCTCGTCGAACACGACGGAGAGGCTACGGTCCTCCGGAAATCGATCCGCGATCGCGATGATCTTGGAGAGGTAACCGAATTCCTCGAAGAACTCCTCCCACTTTGCGATGAGCTCGTCCTGCGGGAACTCTACGAGCACCTCTTTCTCCCGACCCGGAGGCGGCGCAGTATCGGGAAGGCTCATATCCCTTTGAGTCCCCCTTCCGATGGCCGCCGGGTCACGCGTGAGTTTAGGTCGGACCGTTTCCACTGGAACGAACGCCTTGCAAGTGCCATCATTCGCAGGGGGAGAAGCCGCATTCGAGACATCGCACGCAACCGTCGGCATGTTGCAGGGCCGCGCAGCATTCGGGACAACTCGTCCGCAACCGGACCGCATTTGCACCCACGGCAGGACCTTCCCGGTCGTTGGAAGGCTTTCGCACGAGGATCCTCACACACGCTCCATGTCAGGTCGACCGATTTAAGCAGGCTGCGGGAGGGAGATGGCTGAAACTATCCAGGAGCCGAAGGTTCTTCCGAGGTCGGCGCCTTGCATCGGCCGATGGACCTGCCGGAAGAGCTTGCGGCACTGCAGCGGTTCCACGGCCACCTCGGAGTCTACGTGACCGTCGGGCTCCGGATGGGGGCGATCGGGAAGCGGCGGTTCGGACATTACAAGGGCCTCCGGGCGATTGTCCGAAGCCAATCCGAGCCACCGATGCGATGCGTCCTCGATGGCGTTCAGTTCTCGAGCGGTTGTACCATGGGCAAGGGGAACATCGCCCTCGAGTCGGGATCGGAACCGGAGGTCGTCTTCGAGAAAGAGGGGCGGCGGATCCAGATCGCCCTGAGGCCCGGATGGCGGGAGCGCATCGACCGGGAGATGTCGAAGGACAAGGAATTGGAGCAATCCCTGTATTACTACGAAATTCCGGAACGCGACCTGTTGGAAATCCAGGAAGGCTGAGAGTCACCAGCCCGGGACCGTCCAGTCCACCGCGACGGGAACTTGGACCCAATAGCCGGTGCCGCTAGCGATCGCGTCGCCGGACGCCAAGGCGCGAACGTGGTACGGTCCCACGGCATCGATCCCCATGACCGCGGTCCCGCCCGTCGCGGCGATCAGGCTCCCGGCCGTCATGCCCGCGGCGAACCCGGGGAGGGCCACGAGGTTCCAACCCGCGCACAAGCGGATTCGATTCGCCTGCAGGACGACGCCCAATGCAGTCAGGGAGCCCGGCGCCGTTCCGTTCATCCAGAAGCCTCGACCCGGGACGAGCGAGAACGATGCGGCGTCCGTGGGGATCGCCGAGGACCAACCGACGCCCCCCGCGCAGGCGTCGTAGGTCCAGGCATCGGCCCAGGCGATCCCGGCCGCGAAGTCGACGAATGCGGGGTCCGTCAAACGGAGGGGCACTCCGAGGAGATTGAGACCGGAGGAAAAGGCGATGCGGACCTTCGCCGCGATCGCATTCGAGAGGCCGCGATTCCCGGCCGCGTCGACGGATTGGATGCGGTAGAAATAATCCGCCGAATCGGCCGCCCGCCCCGGGTCGACGAACCGATAGGTCTCGCTCCGGTTGGCGAAGATCGGACCGCTGACGTCGACCGTCCAAGGCCCTCGGGGCGAGTCGGATCGGAAGACGTCATACTCCGTCGTCCCGCCGAACAGGCTGTCGTCGAAGGGGGCCCGCCATCCGATCGACAGGTCGAGATTCCCATTCACCCGGAGGACCGTATTTGGGATCGCGGGCGCCGGAGGGACCGTGTCGGGACCCGCGTTGATGACGACGAAACATTTCGATCCGTAGGGCCCCCAGTTGCCCCCGGCATCCTGCGCGTGCATCCAGACGCAGGCGGTGCCGGGAGGCGCGGGCAGTGCATCCGCCCACGACACCGCTTCGACCGTCCCGTCGAACCGGCCGTCGGAGGATGACATCGGGATGCCCTGGCCATTGGAGCCCGGCGGAGGCTGCCCGGCCTGCAAGAACAGCTCCGCCGCGGCGATGTCGGATCCGCCCCGGGCCCGATCATCGACCGTCGCGGTGAAGGTCACGGGAAGGGCGCCGCCCGGAGGCAGCGGATCGATCCGGATGCTGCCGGCCCACAGGACCGGGCCCTCGAGGTCCCCTCCCGGCCGTGCGATCGCGAAGGTCGCCTTCGACGTGTCGGAGGCGGTGAGGGAGGGGTTCCCGTCGTCGTGGGCCGTGATCCGTATCCGGTACGCGACTCCGTTCGGCACCACACCCAGGTCCCACGTGTACGTCCTCGCGGATCCCGGGAGCGTCGCGATCGGACTCCACGTCAGTCCCCCGTCCGCGCTCGCCTGGAGGACGAAGTTCGCGATCCCGACGCCGGGGCCGTAGGCCGATGCCGTCCAGGCGATCGAAAGGGACGGCCTCTGGAAGACGCCCCCGTTCGGCGCGGTGAGGGCCACGTCGGGATGATCGCGGTCGAGGCCCGACGCTGCGGTGCTCATGAGCCAACGGAGGGTCCCATCGAGGATCGCGGCGCGCGTGGGGCTCGCCGGCCGAAGGTCCGTCGCATTCGTGTCGAGGCCGGTGATCTCGAACGCGAAGTACGCCAAGCGGGAGTAGTTGCCGCCCCACACGCCCACGCCCGCGGAGCCGTTCCGGGCGGAGGAAATCCAACGCAGGCCGATTGGCGCGTTCGCCGGGCTGCACCCCAGGACCGACCCGTCGTCGGTCCACATGGTCGTGGTCGGGCCGCCGGCGGAAATCGCCGCGAGCTCGTCGTCCGCGCCGCCCGTTCGGTGGGGTGTGTACAGCACGCCGCCAGGGTAGGCGCCGCTGATCGGGTCCGACGGGACGCCGTTGGCTCGGGCGATGGAACTCGGATCGCAGACGAACCTCGCCTTCAGCACGCCTTGGACCCAGGCGGCGCTCTCCGGCGAGGCGAAGGATGAGTTCGAATCCGACAGGGCCCAGGCGGCATCGTGGGACGCGACGATCAGACGACCGCCGCCGTCCAGGTACCGTTTCACGAGGTCCCGCTCGGCCGCGTCGAACGGCGGGTATTGCTCCAGCCCGACCTGCCAGAGGACCGCGCGACGAGCCTGAAGCACGGTG
This sequence comes from Methanobacteriota archaeon, assembly GCA_005878635.1. Taxonomy (GTDB): domain Archaea; phylum Thermoplasmatota; class Thermoplasmata; order RBG-16-68-12; family RBG-16-68-12; genus RBG-16-68-12. The sequence continues at coordinate 25,594 of VBLS01000112.1, forward strand.
AGGTCCGGAAGCCCCTGGTCGGCGATCCGCCACAAGGAATGGGTCCAGCCATTCGCGGCGAGCCCCGCCTCGTACGATGCCTCTCGCTCCGGAGGGAACGAAGGACCTCCGATCACGACCAGGATGTCCCCGAGCGGATTGGTCCGGTAGCGGTACAGGAGTCCGCTGTTCGCGTCCGTCGTCGCGTTCCCGAGCCGACCGCGCGAGGTGACCTCGAAGAAGTAGTCCGTTTCTGCGGTGAGATTCGTCAGCATGATCGCGTGGTCGGTGACGAGGTCGGAGGCGTTCTTGGCGAAGATCAGGGAGGCCGGGCTCGTCCCGTAGCGGACCTCCGTGGTGGCCGGCTGGTTCGTGCTCCAACGGACCGTGCCGCTCGTCGCGCTCCGGTCCGTGACCGTGACATCGT
>VBLS01000191.1 GCA_005878635.1 Methanobacteriota archaeon
ATTCACGGTTAGTCCGAAACCGACAAGAGGTTCCGCCCGGGCGACGTCCGGTACTCGGCCCGCCGCGACAGAGGCGTTGACCACGTTCCTCTCGGAACCCGAAGCCGTGAGGTCGATGGAGACTCCTCCCACGTAATAATCCGCCAGCCCCCGTAGGGTGGAATCCGTCGCCACCCATGGCGCCGAGGCTATCGCGATGCCGAGAGCCAAGCCGATCAGTGCGGACGCCGTGGCCAATCGCCGACGGAGGACGGACCGGGCTGCGTACGCGGCGACGGCGAGGCGCCTCAAAGCATCCCTGGCTCCTGAACGTTTCAATGGATAAATAAAAGAGTCGTCTTCCGGGCGATCGAAACGCCGTATGTGATCGCAGAGCGTCTACGCCTTCGTCACGACGACCGGCATGCCTACCGTGGCCTCCAGTTGCGAGGCCGCGTTCGATTCGCGCCGCGAGATCTCCAGGAATCCGCTGGAGGCCATCGTCGCGAGGAAGTCCCCCGGTGCGACAATGCCGTACGTGCGCACGAAGGGGACAGTCATTTCATAGCCACCGATCGCCACGGCGAGGCGGTCCCCGAAGGACCACGCCTTCTCCACGACGGATTGCGGGATGTTCGTCACGATGTTGCCGAAACGGTCGTACGTGATGACGACACCTTCGAAGCCGCCCTTCCGCTTCTTCGGCACGCCGAAGTCCAAGTCCACGAAGTCCTTGACGACCGGCCCGACCTCCTTGACCTTCGTGCCGGACAGGAGGTGCGCGGCGGCGGGGGCGAACAGATCTCGACCGTGGAAAGTGTCCGAGAGTTCCGGTCGGCCCAGTTTGCGGTTCGTGATCTCACGGACCTCCTTCAGTCCAAGTCGTCGGGCCGCGGGAATCACCAATCCGTTGTCCGGTCCGACCAGGAGGGCGCCCTCGCAAACGGCCACGATGGCCCGGCGCTTCGTCCCGACTCCAGGGTCGACGACGCCAACGTGGACGGCGAAGGGGAAGTACGGCACCGCGGAGTAGAGGACGAACGCCCCATGCCGAACGTCATGCGGGCGGACGTTGTGGTCCAGGTCGACGATCGTCAGCTCCGAGTCGATGGAGAGGATGGCTCCTTTCATCGCTCCGACATAAGCTCCAGGCCCGAAATCCGTCGTCAGCGTCACGATCCCGGTCATCTGCCAACCCTCACCGAATCTTCTTGAGACCTTCTTTGATGCGCTCGAGCTGCTTCTTCCGGCGTTCGAGATCTGCATCTTCCCTCCGGGCCTGTGCCTCCGCCTCCTTGAGTTTCGCCTCGCGGAGGGCGTGGCCCTCGAGCGTCTCCTTCACCGCGGCCCGATCGGAGGCGACCTGCCGCTTCATGGCTTCGAGTTTCGCGGCGCGGTCCTGAATCGATTTCCGCAGGACGGCCAAGGACTCCTCACGCCGCTTTCGTTCCGCGTCCATCCGGTCGGACCGGGTTCCGAGGGCGGCCTCCCGACGGAGCAATTCCCTGTTGCGGTTCTCGAGCAGTTGCTCTTGCTCACGGGCGGCCGCCTGGGCCGCCTCGAGTTCCTGCTCCTCGCGCTCGACTGCGCCGACCCTTCGCTCGTGGTCCCGTGCGAGGCTGGCCTCGCGCTCTCCGATCGCCGCGGCTCGCTTCTGGAGTTTCGCCGTCTCGCGGGCCAAGGTGGCCTGGGCCTTCGCGACGGCCTCCTCCCGCGGCCCAAACTCTCGAATCTTGACGAGGAGATCCATCTCCTGCTGCTCCAGCTTTCCCTTCAGTTCCTGCAGCGACGCCGTTTCCTTGGCGAACGCCCGCTCCTTTCCCTCCACCTCGCGGGCGCGGCGTTCGAGCTCGGCCTGCTTCGCTTGATGTTCCCGCAGGAGGGCCGCCTCGCGGGACTTCAGGTCCTCCACGGACGCGGCCTCCGCATCCGAGCGATGGCTCAATCGGAACTCTCTGGCCTCCGTCGCCTTCTCGCGCTTCTCGAGGTCCTGCTCGCGGCGATTCAGGTCGGATTCCCTCTTGGAGAGGTCCCGTCCGAGCGCCTCGGCCGTCCGGATTCGATCCTGAAGCGCCTTTTCGGAGCGGAGGAGTTTCGTCGCCTGTTCCTTCAGGCCGCCTCGGGATTCTTGAATCTCTTCCACGGTCCGGGTGGCCTCGCCTCGCTGCCTCTCAAACTCCCTCGCCTTGGCCGTGAGCTCGCGCTCCCGCCGCTCGAGTTGCTCGGATTTCCTGCGGACCTCCTGTTGCTCGGCGGCGAACTTGCGGTCCTTCCCTGCGAGGTCCTTTGCGATCTTCTCCATGCGCTGGGTGGCCCGGACCAGTTCGTCCCTCCGTTCCGCCAGGGTCGCGGCCTCCGCCACGACGGCCTCTTGTCGCTTGGCGAAGGCCGCGCTCTCGGAAGCCAACTTCGCCTCCCGACGATCGAGATCCTTGAGCCGTGCGGTCGCATTCCGTTCTCGATCGGCAAGCGCCTTCTGCCTTTCCGTCAGCACGGGCTCTTGTCCCCGTACGCGCTCCTCGAGGCCCACGAGGGCCTGCTCCCGCCGGATGAGTTCTCGCTCGCGGGCTTCCGTTTCCTCGAGTCGTGTGTCGAAGGCCGCGCGCGCTTCCGAGATTTTCTGCGTCTCCTGCTGAAGCGTGGTATACAGTTCGCGCATCTGTTCGCGTTCCCGCTCGAGGGATTCCTGTCTCCCGGCCAGCGCGGCCTCCCGATCGTCAGTCGACGCGGCCCGCTCCGCCACCTCCCGTTCCCGGGCCGCCATCTTCCCGATCCGTTCGGCGAGGCTCCGCCGCTGGGTCTCCAGCTCCGCCCGCGCCTTCTCCGTCTCCATCGTGAGGATTTTCCGTTGGGATTGGAGCTCGACATCCGCGGCCCCGCGGCGTTCTTCCAGGCGGCGCATCAGGAGGCCGCTGGCCTGTTTGACCGCCTCCAGTTCCGCGCGCAACGACTCCAGTTCCTTCTCGCGAGCCCCGCTCTGCCGAGCCTCCCGCTCGAGTTCCCGGATGCGTTGCCGGAGGGATTCCTCGTCGTCGATGAGCCCCCGCTCTGCGTTCTCGCGGTTTCGGAGGTCCCGAAGGTACGCTTCTCGTTCCGCGGCCTCCCGGGCGATCGCTTGGGAGAGGACCTCGTCGGCGTCTCCGAGTCCGGGAACGGACGCCTCGGGATAGCTGCGTTGCAGCTGGTCGATGCTGATCCGGGAGTGGCCGTAGTCGTAGGTGCGGACTTCGAGTCTCGATTTCTCACTCGCCGCATCCTTGAGGATTTCGAGGACGGCATCCGCCCCGGTCACCTCGACTTCCGATCGGTGCTCCGCGAGGACGCCGTCTCCGCCGCGCAAGACGAGCACGCCCTCCGCGGGGGTCTCCCCGCGCACGACGGAGGTCTTGAGGAGGCCGTTGAACTTCATCGCCCGCAGTTCCGCGAGGAGCTCGCGGATGGCCTCCGGTCCTCCGTCGGAGATCTGCTCCACGCGGCCCGGAGGGACTTCCATTGTCGATGTGAGATTATTATCATGCTAAGAAACTTCCCACGAGAATCTGGCGGCTGAAATCGAGGGCCGCCCAGACATCCAGTGCGGCGATCGGAAAACCGGACGAAAACGGCTATTGAGGAGCCGCGTCATTCACGTCTTGCGTTCGTGACGAGAACAGGCTCAGCGGACCAACGGTGTGACGACCTCTATGAGGGCTGAAACGCTTTGAACGATTCACCCGCTCGAGATCGCGGGGTCCATGATCCGATGGACTTCGACCGCGACCCCCGGGGCCCCGTAGTCCTTCGTCGCGCGAATTTCGACGACTTGACTGTCGTCTGCGAAAACGACGTAGGTGAGCGCGTCCAAAACGGCCCGGGTAAGCTTGTCTAAATCGGGACGTTTGTCAGGCCAAACTCGTCGGGTCTTCGGAGCCGATTTCGGTTTCGGAAGGCCGAAGTGCAGGTCGATTCCGACCGGGCCTTGCCAGGGCTGCTCCGGCGCAAAGTCCTGGGCGACGTCGGCGACGAGCCTCCGCCAGGCGGACAGCCCCTTCGCCGTGGAAGTGATGATCGGTTTGCCCTTGACGACAAACGCCCGCGTGGATCCCTGTGGCGCGGGCAGGCCGTGCACTTGGAACATGATCGTGCCGTCGGTCCGAACGCCCCCGGAAACCGCAGGCAGCTTTCGGTCCTGCGACCCGCGAACGCGAGTCCGCTCCTTCGACTGCCCGGTCGCCATCTACCCATCCTCACCTCCCCTCGCGGGAGATGTCTGACGTCCGGCCGACAACGACCCATGCGCTATTAACATTTGTCCGAGGACCGGATTGTTTCTATGGACCCCTACCGATATAAAGCCCCACGGGAGGTGGCTGAAAGTGAGCGCCTATTTCAGCGCGATCTTCGCGCGCTCCGGGTTGTCGACGACGAGCGCGATCTCCGTCCGGCCGTTCTTCGACGCGAGGATGTAGATCGAGTGCACGTTGATCCCCGCGCGGGCGAGGCGCCGGGCGACCTTCGCGAGCTCACCGGGGCGGTCCATCAGCTCCAGGTCCAAGATGTCGTTCAACTCGAACTTCAGGCCCGCGAGGGCGAGCGCCTTCTCCGTCGTCTGCACATCCGACGTCACGACCCGGAGGAACGAGTTGTCGTGTTTCGATTCGCTCGCGATCGCTCGGATGTTCACGGCAGCGCCCGCAAGGGCCTCCGTCACGCGCGCCAGCTCTCCCGTTTTATCGGCCACGAAAACCTTGAACTCCTTCATGCCCTGCCCCCTCAAAACGTGCAACAGTGAATCGGCGAGGCGGCTACAAAAGACTTGCTTCCGCGGCCCGTCACGGCACGAGCCGGGTACGGTCCCGCGGGAACAGGATCGCCTCCCGGATGTTGGGCAGGTCGAGGAGCTTCTGGACGAACCGGTCCACGCCGAAGCCCCAACCCCCGTGGGGCGGCATGCCGTACCGGAACGCCTTGAGATAGAAATCGAAGTTCTCGACGGTCAGGCCCTGCTCCTTCATCCGCCCGACCAGGACGTCATATCGGTGCTCCCGTTGCCCCCCGGACGCCATCTCGTCGCCCTTGTATTCGAGGTCGAAGGAGCGACTGGAGTCCGGATCTTCGGGATCGGCCATCACGTAGAACGGCTTGATCGAGGTCGGATAGCCGGTGAGGAAGTAGATCTCATGGCCTTCCTTCGCGAGGCTCTGCCCGAGGAGCTTCTCCGACTCCGTGTCGAGGTCGTCTCCGTCCCGGAGTCGTTTGCCCTGGCCCCGCAGGATCTCGAGTGCCTCCTCGTACCGGACGCGTTTGAAGGGGAGTTTCGGGCGGACCGGTGAAGCCCCGAGGAGTTCCAAGTCGGACTTCCCCGCGGCCCGCACACGCTCGATTGCGTGGTCGACCGCCCCCTCGAGGAAAGCGAAGACATCCTCTTGCCGCTCGATCCACGCGACCTCGCCGTCGAACGAGGTGAACTCGGTCACGTGGCGGACCGTGTCGGAAGGCTCGGCGCGGAACGCCGGAGCGATCTCGAAGACCCGGTCGAGGCCCGTCGACATGAGCATCTGCTTGTAGAGTTGCGGGCTCTGACTGAGGTACGCCTTCCGGCCGAAGTAGTCCGTCCGGAAGAGCGTGGCGCCTCCCTCGGCGCCGGCCCCCGCGAGTTTCGGCGTCTGGACCTCGACGAAGCCCTGCCGCTCGAGGTATTCCCGGAACGCCGACGCAACGATCGCGCGGATCGAAAAGATCGCGCGCCGCTCCGGCTTCCGGAGATCCAGGGGGCGGTTGTCGAACCGGGTGTCCATGTCCGCGCCGACCTTGTCCGCCACCGGGAGGGGCAGCGGTGCGGCGGCGGGGCCGAGCACGTCGACCGCCTTCGCGACCAGCTCCCATCCGTTGCGGACCTGCCGGTTCGGCTGGACGGTCCCGCGGGCCGCGATGACGCTTTCCCGGACAATCTTGGAGGCCCGCGCGAACAGGTCCGCGTCCGACTTCTTGACCGTCACCTGGAAGGTCCCGGCCCGCTGGCGCACGATCAGGAAGGCGATGCCGCCGAGGTTCCGGACGTCTTCCGCCCAGCCCGCGAGGGACACATCCTTCCCGTGGTCGGCGGGGCCGATGGAGGTGAAGGCGCGGAAAAGGTCGGCCACGGAATCGCCGAGAAGGAGGTCGTCTAATAAAGGATGCGGTGGACGCGAGGAGCCTCACCGGAGGACGGGCAACTTCTCCTTGGCCAGAGCCGCGTCTTTCTCTCTCTCGACGGGCTCCTGCGGCACGAACTGCACATGCGGATAGGCGAATTGCACGCGCGGTTCCGCCATGACCTTCTCGTAGATCCGTTTCACGAGGCGCGTCCGGTAGCTGCCCTTCGCGAAGACGGGGCAGAAGTACAGGAGGGTGAGGTCGATCGACGACGCCCCGAAGGCCCATCCGACCTTGGGCTCCTCGGCCATGTAATCCGCGAGGTCCGCGAACTCGTACTTGGAGCGGAGATGCGCGCGGTTCTCCCGCATCATCGGGCCGACGGTCTCCTCCGCGACTTCCAGGATCAGGCGTTCCGCGAGCTTCATGTCGCTCTCGTAGGTCACGTTGATGACGATCTGATCCCAGACGAACGGCGTGTCCTTCGTGTAGTTGAAGACGTTCGACTTGATCACGAAGCTGTTGGGGACCGTGACGTACCGGCCCGTGAAACTGTCCCCGTAGAGGACGCCCCCGAACTCGCGGAGCGTCGTGTTCATCGGGGTGATCTCGACGATGTACCCGCGGGTGTTGTTCAGCTCGACGCGGTCGCCGAGCTTGTACAGCCCCATGACCGTGACGACCATCCAGCCGACGATGTTCAGGAGCGGCTCCTGCATGACGAAGACGAAAGCGCCGAGGAAGACCCCGGTCCCGATGGCCCCGAACTGCGATGCGCCGCTGCCGAGGGTGACGAAGAGGACGAGGGCGAGGGCGGTCGCCCAGACGACGTAGGAGACGATCTGGAAATGCGCGAAGATGTCCGCCTCGTACTTCACGTGGGAGCGGAGGGCCGCCCGGAAGACGGGCCGGAGCATCTCGAGGAGCGCCTTCGTGGCGATCAGGATCGGGATGACGATGATCCACGGACTGAATTGGTGGAGGTAGCTCGCGTCCCCCGCGGGGAAGCCTGCAATCTGGAAGGCGCCCCCGAGGAGCAGCAGCGTCACGATCACGACGATCGTGAGGGTAAGCCAGAAGAGGGCTCTCGCCTTCCTCCAGTTCGCGGATCTCACGGACTCTGACCAGCGGTCCGCGGTTTATTTAAGGCCGGTGTCGAGGTTATCAGGCCTGAAAGGTCTGCGCGCGCGGCGGCCTTCCAACCAAAGCTTTTCATGGGGCCACCGTGGTCGCCGCGACGGAGGCGGAGATCCCACGGCCGAGCCGGTCATCGACGTTCGCGGCCTCACGAAGCACTACGCGGACATCAAGGCGGTCGATGGGATCTCCTTCGAGGTCGAAAAGGGCCAGATGTTCTCCCTCCTCGGACCGAACGGCGCCGGCAAGACGACCACGGTCGAGATCCTCGAGGGGCTGCGCGACCCGACGTCCGGGGAGGCTCGCGTGCTCGGCGTGGACGTCCGGAAAGGGTACGGCAAGATCCGGAACCGCGTGGGGGTCCTGCCGCAGGATTTCGAACCCTTCGACCGGCTGAAGCCGAGGGAGGCGGTCGCCTACTGGGCCCATCTCTTCGACCGCACCTTGACCAAGGAGGAGGTCGCGGGCCTGATCCGGACCGTCGGATTGGCCGACCGCGCGGACACGCTCGCGATGAATCTCTCCGGCGGCGAGAGGCGTCGCCTGGGCATCGCGATGTCCCTCGTCGGAAAACCGAAGCTCGTCTTCCTCGACGAGCCGACGACGGGCCTCGATCCGGGCGCCCGGCGGGAGCTGTGGGGCCTCATCCGACAGCTCAAGAGCGAAGGGACGACGATCCTCCTGACGACGCATTATCTGGATGAGGCGGAGCAGCTCGCAGACGATGTCGCGATCATGAACCATGGCAAAATCGTCGCTCGGGGGTCCCCGGCGGACCTGATTGCTAAGCACGGCCAAGGCCATTCAATCGTCCTCGCGGGGGCGGGCGAAGACGGGCTCTCGGCGGTGCGGGCCCGGGGGGTCGTGGCGGAACTCCAGGGCGCCGATGTCGTCGTCCAGGTCCCGCTGGCGAGCGACATGCGCCGCATGCTCGAGAAACTGGCCTCGATCGACACGCCGCTGAACGAGATTTACACGAGGCGCGCGAGCCTCGAGGACGTCTTCCTGAACCTGGTCGGCGCCCGCATGCAGGAGGGGGTGCTCGCGGCATGAATCGAGTACTGGCAGACATGAAGGCGTTCGGCACCCAATACATCCGCTCGCGAGTCGGGACCTTCTTTGCGCTCGTCTTCCCGATTTTGCTGATCCTCCTGTTCGGTGCGATCTTTGGCTCGTCGGGTTCTTCGCAAGTGACCCTGTACGTCCAGGACCAAGACAATCAACCGGCCTCCCACGCCTTCACGGATGCGCTGAACAAGACGAACGTCCTCACGATTCGGGCCATCCCCCCGTCGGCCGACTTCTCCCAATACATCCGCGACCATTCGATCAACGTCGCCCTTCAGATTCCGCCCGGATTTCAAGACGCCCTTGCCAAGGCTGAGAACGGGACGCGGGCCACGGTGAACCTCACCCTGGCCGGAGATCAAACGCAGTCGTCCTACGGCATCGCGGTGTCCGCGGTCGACGCGGTCGCGACCGCGTTCAATCTCCAGGTGGCCAAGGCTGCTCCGGTCGTCAACATCCTTCCGACCTCCGTCCCGGGGCTGCGGCATCTGACGTACATCGACCTCTTCCTGCCGGGCATCATCGGCTTCACGATCCTCTCGACCCCATTGTTCGGGATGACCGCGATCTGTGCCGAGTATCGCTCCCGGCGGTACTTCAAACTCCTCGCGACCACGAAACTCAGCAAGGCGCAATGGCTCGCTGCCAAGGTTGTCTTCCACATCGTGCTCCTCTTCGTCTCCGTGGCCCTCATGGTCCTCACCGGAATCCTGGTCTTCGGGCTCAAGGCGGTCGTCACCCCGATGGCCATCCTGATCATCATCGCCGGCACGATTGAGTTCACGTCCTTGGGTATGGTCCTCGGGATCTTTGTCCGCGACCCGGAAACGGGCGCGGCGATCGCCAACGCGATCGGATTTCCCATGATGTTCCTGGCCGGGTCATTCTTCCCGGTCGACGCGATGCCGTCCTTCCTCCAGGCGGGGGCCCGACTCCTCCCGCTCACCTACATCAACGAGGGGCTCCGGGCGACGATGACCTTCGGGACCGACGCGACCGCCTTCATCGACCTGCTCGTCACGTTGGGATTCGCGGTTGTCTTCTTCGTCGTTGCTGCTCGCGGGCTGTCTTGGAAATCAAGGTGACTTACCGCGAAGGTGGCGGATCGCCCACCGATTCGGGGGACGCCCGTCGACGGAGGCGGAAGACGATCTCCTTCTCACGCTCCTCCTCGATCCGTGCTCGCCAGGCGCGCAGGAGGTCTCCACGGGATAGGTGTCCGACGAGCCGCCCTTCATCCTCCACGACCGGGAGATGCCCGACGTCCCGCATGACCTCGGGAGCAATCCGAGCCGCCATCCGTATTTACGACTTTCTCGCGGCGTTCCGCGAGGCGACTGGCCGATCGTCAGGCGCTAGATAAATTCCGCGAACTTCGCCACGAGTTCCGGCTTCGTCTCCTTGAGGACCTTGAGGATCGCCCGCACGCTCAGCTTGTGCACACCGACCTCCGCGAGGACCTGGATGATGTCGTCGAACTCGCGGTCGGACAAGGTCACGAGCTTGTTCTTGGCGAGCCAGTTCCGGTAGAGGTTCTCCTCCAGCTTTGAACGCCAGCCTTTCTCATATTCCATCAACGCGGCCTCCCCGAAGTCGCCCGCCTCGTTGCACTTCGCGAGGACCTTCCCGAGGATCATGCCGGCCAGCATCCCGTTGCCGATCCCTCCGCCGGTGATCGGATCGATCATCCGAGCGGAGTCCCCGACCAGCGCGATGCCGTTCCCGACGGACTTCTTGATCGGCGGGGCCGTCGAGACGCCGCCGGTCACCATGTCGAGCGGCTGCGCGCGGCTCATCCGTGGGTCTTGGGCGATCCAACGGTCGAGGTACCCCTTGATGTCGACCCGGTTCTTGAGGCGGTCGAGCGAGATGCCGATCCCGACGTTCGCGGTCATGTCGTCCTTCGGGAACACCCAGATGTATCCGGCCGGCGCGATCGTCCCGAGCCAGAATTCGCAGTAGTCCGGGAAGTCGTGGCCGGGTCCGATGTTCGTGAGGCGGTATTGGAGCGTTCCCGTGATGTCTCCGGCCTTCAGGAGGGTCTTGAATCCGGCCCAACGGCCGACCTGGCTCTCGTAGCCGTCGGCGGCGACGACGCATTTCGCCTCGATGTTCATCTCCTCCTCGAGGCGCTTCGCGTGGACCCCGCGGACCCAGCCGTCGTCTTTCAGGATGGCCGTCGCCGTCGTCTTGAGCCAGATTTCCGCGCCGGCCTTGGCTGCCTCCTTGGCCACGGCCTTGTCGAACGCATCCCGTTCCAGGACGATGCCGACCTCGTTCCCGGCGTGGGCTTCCTCGATCGTCAGCTCCGTGCCGTTCGGGGAGAAGATCTTGGCACCCTTGACCTCGCGGCCGACCCACTTCTGGTCGAACGGCATCTTCGTGTCTTCGACGAAATGGCGGGCGAGTCCTTCGCCACAGCGCACGGGAGAGCCGATTTCCTGGCGTTTCTCGATCAGGAGGGTCTTGCAGCCGCCGGCCGCGGCGTAACGCGCCGTCATCGAGCCCGAGGGGCCCGCCCCGACCACCACCACATCGTATTGGTACGAGGACATCGGGTTGCCGGACTCTCCATCAGCAAGCGATATATCAGATTAACTCACGCGAGGGGCCCGCCGGTCCGGCGGCGGCTACTTCATCGTGTGGAGCTTGTGTCCGCGGGGATAGTCGATCGCCCCGACCGGGCAGACCTTCACGCACATGCCGCACTGGGTGCAGTCTTCGTTGAAGGTCAGGTAGACCTCGTTCAGGAAGATCGCGTTCGTGGGGCACGTGCCGACGCAGGCGCCGCAGTGCATGCACAGCATGTCGTCGATCGCCATGATGCCGTTGTCGCGGACCGACGGACGAATCGAGACGACTTGCTCAGGCATGCCGGCCCCGCCACTCCTCGATCGGCACCGCGAACTTCTTCTCGATCTCTTCGCGGAAGTTCGGGCCCGTGTTGTACGCACAGAACGGGATGACCTTCCCGTCGGGGGTGGCGTAGTGGATCACGCAGCGCTTCACACGCTCGATGTCGTAGTTGTAGTTGTCCTGGAAGTGCATGCCGCCGACGTACATCGTCGACCAGGAGAACTCCGCGGCACCGGCCTTGTCGCCCTTCGTGAACATCCGGTTCAGGATCTTCAGCATCTTGGCGAGGCCCATGCCCTCCGGCGCCTCCTCGGGCTTGAAATGCCGCTTCAGGAGCTGGAGCGCCTTGAGCTTCGACGTGAACTTGATCTTCTTCTCCTTCGTGTCCTGCGCCAGGAGCCAGAGGTCCTCCATGAGGCCCTCCACGTCGACGAAGCGCGTGATCGGCACCGGGTCCTTCCCGTTCTCGAGGAACAGGTAGGACGCAAGGCCGCAGGCCGGGTGCGACGTGAACGACGGCTTCGCGGTGTCCGTGAGGACGCTCACGAGCTCGGAGATCGGCGCGACGAAGGGCACCGGGTACCAGTCGTCCCGCGTGAGGTACCCCGTCTGCTCCTCGAGGTCGTACGCGAGGTCGCTCAGGGTGTACCGCAGCTTCCTTCGGTCTTCCTCGGGGATCCGCCCCGTCAAGCTGACCGGCTGGAAGTTGACTCCCTTGACGACGTCGCGGTTCTTGATCGCGTAGTTGAGGATCTCGCCCGCCTGGTCGTCGTTGAAGGAGTTGACCATCGTCGGGACGAAGCAGATCGCGGGCGTCGGGAGGTTCTTGCCTTTCCGCTCGCGCACGCGCTCGATGACCTTCAGCTTCACGTCCAACAGGGGCCGGCCGCGCGCTTTGATGTAGTTCTCCTCGCGCAGACCGTCGAACTGCAGGTAGATCGTGTTGAGTCCGGCTTCGGCGACCTTGTCGAAGAAACCGTCCTCGGTCGCGAGCCGGATGCCGTTCGTGGCCACCTGGACCTGGGGGAAGCCCATTTCCTTGGCGGCCTTCACGATCTCCGGGAACTGCGGGTAGATCGTCGGCTCGCCGCCGGCGAACTGGATCGCGGCGACCGGGATCGGCCG
>VBLS01000284.1:0-1778 GCA_005878635.1 Methanobacteriota archaeon
CGGAGCCGGTTCCGCTTCGCGCGACGATACCATTCATCGTTGTAGGCCGTCGCGGCGCTGTACTTTTTCCCGGCCTCCCGAATCTTCGTGATGTCGGCGGGACCGGGGATGAACACGTAGCCGTCCGCCTCCCCGATCGCCTTCCATTCATGGCTCCCGACCTGTCCGAGCTTCGATTCCGGCAGCGTCTTCACGGACCTCCAGTAGGTGTCCTCGTCCTCGAAGAGCAACATCGGTCGCGCGCCCGCGGCCCGGGCCTGGTAGACGACCTCGGTCGCGATCGGAAGTCCATGATTCCAACACTCGACGATGACGTTCTCCTTCGGCTGAATGTGCAAGGTCCTGCGGATGACGTTCTTGGCGAGCGCTTCGTATTCGGACATGGTCGTCTCCTCAGGCCGCGAAGCCGGAGCGCGGATAAAAACATGCTCCACGCTGCGGGCGATAGGGCCGTAGCGAGGACGGGTCATCGCGAGTCGACGATGGAGCGGACGGCGCCGCGCGAATCCTTGACCGCGCAGGAGAAGGAGGCGCGCCATCTTTGGATCGGGGGCGGCAGCCTCCCGCCGACCGCGCCAGGCGTGAATCAGATGATGACGATCATGGCCTTCGCGGCTCGGACCGCCCGGTTCATCCACGATTCTCTTGCCCATGATCCGGTGGCCTAGGGAGGATTCGCCCGTGAGACCTCGGCCGGCGCGATGATTTCAGCCTCCAGGCTGTCGACCTGGAGCGTCACGTGGCCGATTCCAAACCGTTCGCGCAATCGAGCGTGGACCGCGTCGACGATCTTCGCGGCCTCTTGGACGCGGACGCTCCCCTCGACGGACAGGTGGCCCGTGAGGACGACCAGCCCGGAGGTGACCGTCCACACGTGCAGGTCGTGGACCCCTCGGACACCCGGGACGGAGCGAATCGCGTCCGCGACCTCTTGGGGCTGCAAACCCGCGGGGGTGCCCTCCAGGATGATTCGGACCGAATCCCGGAGGAGCCGCACCGTGCTCGCCCCGATCAGGAGGACGATGAAGATGGCGATCAACGTATCGAGGAGGACGATGCCCGTCCACGCGATCAGGACGGCCGCGACCACGACGCCCACGGATCCGAGGGTGTCGCCGTACGCGTGGAGGAAAGCGCCGCGGATGTTGATGTTCCTCCGGGCCGAGGGACCGAGCAGGGCCACGATGGCAAGGTTCGCGGCCAAGCCTGCCAGGCCCACCGCGAACATGGTGGTCCCCTCGACTTGCCGAGGTTGACCGATCCGGCCGTAAATCGCGACGAGGAGGGAGGAGGCGATCGCCGCGAGGAGCACGGCATTGACGAACGCCGCGAGGACCTCGATTCGGTGGTAGCCAAAGGACATCTTCGGCGTATGGGGCCTTCCCGCGAGCCGGATCGCGGCCAGGCTCAGGCCCACCGCGACGGCGTCCGTGCCGACGTGGCCCGCGTCGCTCAGGAGGGCGAGCGAGCCGCTCCACCAGCTCCCCACGACCTCGACCAGGGCGGCGGTTGCCGCGATTCCCAGCGCGCCGGCAAGATGGCGTTCGAGAGCGGCCCGCGGACCGTGCGATCCCATCGCCACGATTCGAGGATGCTTCCCAGCCGCATCAACTGTGCGGCGCGCTTCATTCCTCAATCAGATAGAACTCGTTCCCGTCCGGGTCCTTGAACATCGCGTAGGTCGCCCAATCCTCCTTCGTCGTGGGCGTCGTGAACTCGACGCCGAGTTTGCGCAGGGCCGCTTCTTCCCTCTTCGCGTCGGTCGTCGTGAAGGAGAT